>PBMZ01000140.1 GCA_002722955.1 Planctomycetaceae bacterium
CCGTGCCGCCATTCCCGATCAATCAAAACAATGCCGATCCATTGACCGACGAGCCGCAGGGCGAGCTGCAGTGGACTCAGTTTACCTATCCATTCAATTTGACTGGCCAGCCTGCTTGCAGTGTTCCCGCCGGTTGGACAAGCGATGACCTTCCGATAGGCTTACAAATCGTTGGGCCGAGATTCGCGGACGCACTCGTCTTAAGGGCTGCGGACGCTTTTGAACAAGTTCGGCCATGGGCTGACCGCTGGCCATCAATAGCAAAGATCGAGAACTCGAAGTGAACGCATCAAATCCAGACATTACATCCACGCTCTCTAGCCGCGCGGCTCTGGTGACCGGCGCTGGCGTCGGCATTGGTCGAGCTGCGGCCGAAGTCATGGCAGCGGCGGGAGCTTTCGTCGGCATCCACTATCGCACCAGTCGCGACGGTGCCGAAGCGGCCTTGGCGACGATTCAAGAAGCCGGCGGAACAGGCATGTTACTACAAGGCGACTTGACCAACGCGGACTCTTGCCGATCATTGGTTGACCAATTCGTCGAGAAGGCGGGGAGATTGGACATCTTGGTCAACAATGCTGGCTCACCCATCGAGCGGGTGAAGATGGAAGCTTGCTCGTTGGAACTTTGGGAGCAAATTCTGTCGACGAATTTGACGAGCGCGTTCTTGGTGACTCAGCAAGCCATACCTCATTTGCGAGCTTCTGGAAACGGTGCGGTTGTCAATAACTTATCGTTGTCGGTACAGACGGGTGGTGCCAATGGTTCGGGACCGTACGCGATTGCCAAAGGCGGCCTACAAGTGATGACTCGGACGTTGGCCCGCGAGCTGGCTCCAGAGGTTCGAGTGAATTCGATTATGCCTGGAGTGATTGAGACTCGGCATCACGAAGAGTTCACATCACCAGAACGGATGGCTGAGTACCGGCAGGAAACACCGCTGGGCAGAAATGGGCAAGCGGAAGAAGTGGCCGCGGTGATCTCGTTCTTAGTCAGCGATGCAGCCAAGTTCGTCAACGGAGCGACGCTGGACATTAACGGTGGGCGGTTCTTGCGATGAACTAAGTCTAGAATCGCAACTTCTCGCAGAAGCCGGGCTTCTTGCTATTGCAGGTGCTTCCACTCGTTGTCGTAGTAGCGGACCAAGGCTTGGTTGTCTAAGCGGTTGATCTCGGTTTCGATAGGCCCCAGGTCGTTGGGCAAGACGAACAATGCCTGCATGGTTTGGTCGTTCAAATACTTCAATTCAGGCATCACCGATCGAGGCGACTCGAAGGGTTGATGTCGTGCCAGTGCAAAGCCCCAAATTCCGAACGACGGCACGGCGACCTGATAAGGGTTCACGTGCAAGCCAGCGGCTCTCATTGTGTTGATGATGCACCAGTACGAATTCCTGGCGAACATCGGCGAAGTGCTTTGAATCGCGACGGCGCCTCCAGGTTCCAAGTGTTCGCGGACCAACTGATAAAAGCGGCGCGTATACAACTTTCCTAACGCGAAGTTGTTGGGATCGGGAAAGTCGATCAGGATCGCATCGAATTTGTCCTTGCCACCGTTTCGCTCGAGCCAAATCATGGCGTCCTGATTGACCACCGTGACGCGCGGATCGTCGAGTGCGTGATTGTTCAATTCACCCAGTGGTGGATAATTCTTGGAGAGATCCGTCATCGCGGGATCGAGGTCGACGAGCGTAATGGATTCAACCGACGGATACTTCAAGACCTCGCGAGTTCCGAGGCCGTCGCCGCCGCCGAGAACTAGGATGTTCTTGGGGTCGTTGACGACGTGCATTGCAGGATGCACCAAGGCTTCGTGATAGCGGTACTCGTCGATCGAGCTGAATTGCAGGTTGCCGTTTAAGAACAGATTGAACCCGCCACCGATGCGCGTTATGACGATCCGCTGGTACTTGGATGTGCTGCTGTAGACAGCCTTGTTTCCGAAAACTCGGTCTTCGGCCATTGTTGTGAAGTGGTCGGCCTTGATGATGCCGATGACCAAGATCGTCATCACCACGATGGCTCGAACCCGCAGCAGAATGATGTCCTTGGGCAGAATGGAAGCGAGCAACCATGTTCCCCAGAGTCCAACCACGCAATTCAAAAGTCCAAAGACCAGCGATGTGCGGACGAGTCCCAATTCCGGAACGAGGAAGATTGGAAATAGCAGCGATGCCACCAGCGCCCCGATGTAGTCAAACGTCAAGACCCGCGCCACCAATTCCTTGAACTCAAGCTGCGACTTGAGAATGTGCATCAGCAACGGCAGTTCGAGTCCTACGAGTACGCCGATGCAAAACACGATGCCGTAGAGTACGGTTTTGAAGAAATCGAGATGCGAGAAACTCAAGAACAGCAACGGTGCCGAGACTCCGCCCAACAACGCGACGCCCAGCTCAACCTCGATGAAGTAGCGAGCGGGCCACTTGTCGATGAACTTCGAGAGCCACGCGCCAACGCCGAGTGCCGACAAGTAAATGCCAATGCAAAACGAGAATTGTGTGACCGAGTCGCCCAGCAGGTAGCTTGCCACCGTACCCGCAATCAGCTCATAAACTAAGCCGCAGGTGGCGATGATGAAGACGTTCAGAAATAGCAGCGGGACTCGGTTCATACGGTTGAGATCAAGCTGCCGTGCCAAAGTAGCCATCACTCTCCGAGTGATGAGCGTTTGATAAAAGAGTGTGAATCACTTGCGATGTTGATTCCGTACCGTATTGCATTAGGCGATGCAATGGCATCACTTCACAATGGCCTGTTTCTGGTTCTTCGCCGAATTCCGGGAAGGTTTCGATCGGGGGTGGCTGGGAACGAGTCTTCGAACCCCCAGACTGGTTGATCAAACTGGGGCTCGACGACTCGTCCCCAGCCACCCCGGTGTTCCATAAAGAACCTTTTTCTTAGGCCGAACGGAGCGACCCAAAGCGCCAACACAGGAAGATAGGACGGCCTGTTGAGCCTAAGAAACTATCACCCGTGGATGGCAGCCGCCAAGATGATCGCGATACCGAGAATCATCGAGCCGATGATAATGCCAAGCGACGTGTTTTGGTCTTCTTCGATCTCCTTGCGAATCGAAAACGGCGCGATCTTTACGACTAGCCAGAGGCAAATCGCAAACAGGATGACTCCGACGACTGTAAAGACGCCAGCCAAGACCAGTGGGATAACCAAGTCGGCCTGAATATCAAAAGCCATTGGTTCCTCTTGTGCCAGCAAGTTGGTGATGCCCGGTAGTTTTGCCAATAGTTGTGTCATTTATTTGCCTCCGCCAAATGAAGATGATCCCCAGAATCCACCGTGTGAGCGATGCGACCGGTGGGTGCTTGATGCGTATTTACGTTGTGTTGGCGGAGTCTTGGAGACCTTACTGGAACCAAACTCCCACCCCATCGCAATGGTGGTGCTATAAATGCCAACAGCGAGTGCCCCAAGGGCAAAGTAAGATTTTGCAAACATATTATTCTCCCGCGTAGGGGCTGTAGTCACTCTCCTGCCAGCGGCGGACGGAGAAGGTAAAGTGATGCATGGCGACAAAGATTGGAATGATTGCCAGTATCACTAAAACGAAAATGAATCGCCCCCATGACATGACGCCCTGCTCGACCGTCAGTGTGAACGTAGGGCTTGGCGTAGACGGAGTTTCCCACTCCGCTTTGAATTTCATCGTGTAGTCTCCTCCGGGCAACGCGGACATGTAGATGCCGCGCCCGTTCTCGACCGCAAATTCGTGTACCTTGCCGGACTTTTCGTCGAAGAACTCGCCCGAAACGTGGAGCCACTTCGGAGCCGTGCAGTTGACGTGAATGTTTTTCCATCCCTTCAACTTTATTGGATCGCTGAACTGCACGGCGCTTTGGTTCGGTTGAAGAGTGAATCGCTTCTTAAATGCTTGGCTTGTTCCGGCCGACAGCAATACAAACAGCAGCATCGTGGCGAGAAATGCCAAGCCCCACAAGCCGGCGAACGACTTGTAGATTCCCGTCCACGGATACGGCTGTGATGGAGCGACGGATGTGGGGCGTCTCAGCTCCTTGATCCCAAACGCTTCCTCAACCGTGTCGATTGGCATGTATTTGGAATACGTGTAATTGACTTCACGCTGTTTTTTGCCGTTTTCATCCTCGCCCAGTGTGACAGTTTCTTTTGAGAGAGTGTAGGGCGGGCTGATGTAGTCGATGGATTGAGATTTCTCACCCACTTCGACCATCCAATAGAACTCGCCCAGCACCATGGTGACTTCGGGCTTTGATCGTTCGTAGATGGAAAACGACTTGCCATCATGCTTGGCATGACGAGGCCCGGCGATGACTTCCCCGCTAGGAACAGGTTGGCCCAAACTCCAATGACCCTCAGAATGCATCAGCCATACATAAGGTGACCGTCGGCGATACAAAAGGTATTCATACCAGTAATAGCTGGTGCCGTCGTAGACGGTTTTCTTTTGCATGAAGCCGATGACTTGATATTCGCGGTCTTCCTTCCAACCGAAGTCTTCGCCTTTTAGCTTGCCTGTTGTTCCTAGTGGGATGACGGGTTTGATTCCCTTTTGTCCCAGCTTTTCGAGGAAACGTAGGTTGCCGTTATCGCACTCGTTCATCGCGCCGCAGTATTGGCAAGCGACGCGTTGTGATTGGTCGGGGGCTTGTAACTCCAGTGGGCCGGCGCAACTGGGGCAACTTACTTTGACGCCGCCAACAACTTGAAGCTCGACTTCGCGATCACGGACGGCGTCGGCGATACCGAGTTTCTCAAATGTAGTTTCGACGCCGTTGAAAACTTCCAATCCGCCATCCGAATAGTCCAGCGTGGCGAATTTTCGGCCGGCACCGGAAAGGTCCGCGAACAAGACTGACTCACCCGGTTTGGGGATGTATGGCATTTCGCCTTCGGCCGAGATTACAGTCGACTCGCCGATTTCAGCGACGGTCATCGTGCCCAAGCCGGGGATCAGGACTTCGTCTTCAATCTGCAATTCCTCGATCGAAGGGATCGAGTGTTCGCCTTTGAGTTCTCGGGGAAAGGTCAGGTATAGATTGCCTTGAGCTTCTGCCAGCCAGCCCCATCGTTTGCCGTCGCGAAAGGCAACGTACCACTCGTCCCAAATGCCGCCAGCCGAGTGTTGAATTTGCGTTCGACCAGTGATGACGTACTTGACGCCTTTGTATTTTCCTGTCAGGCCAATCTTGAGCGGTGTTCGTGTCTCAACTAGGTCCGCAACTTTGCCATAGTTTTCGAGAGCCCCGTCGCCGCGGCCGACCAGCGTGCTGCAGGCTGAACAGACCGTGACTAACGACGTCGCGACATCGAATTGCACCGGGCTGGCACACGAAGGACACGATGCTTGTAAACCCACGCCCTCTCCTTTCACGACGTTAGTGGCAAGTCCTGCTGTTCAACAATTGGTTGCTTCTTCTTCAGGCTCTCTGGACCGACACGAGCTTCGGAAGCAAGTGGGGCTTCTGAATTGATCGGCTGTGAGAACATAGGTCTAACGCCGCGCCGTATTTCTTGAACTTCAATCCGTTCCGGCTCGAAAATGCCTTGGAGCACAGAAACAGCTTCTCGCGGTCGCGCTGATGTTCCGCAAGTGAAAAGGTCAGCGGCCAAGTAACCGTGCTCGGGCCAACTGTGCAGCGACATGTGAGATTCCGCCAACAACGCTAAGCCCGTGACACCGTAGGGGCTAAATGCGTGAACGTTGACGTTGATTAACTTCGCGCCAACGGCTTCGACAGATTCTATCAAAGCACGACGCACGGCTTCAGGGTCGTTAATGTTTGGGTTGCATCCCCAAAGCTCTAAGAGTAAATGGCGGCCTAGTGCCTGCATCAAATACCTCTCCATCGATCAAGCCATTCGCGCAAGTCCCGCTGTTTTGGCCAATCAACGATCTCTTGCTGATAGGAAAATCGGGACAAGAGAACAATCAGCCACTCAGAGCGCGATCGCTAGGGTGAAATGTCGCATAGTTCGGCTCGGCTGTCAAAACATCGAGCCAGATTTGGTCGTTGTCTGATGGTAGAATCCCGGCTTTTCAGAAAAGCCGGGATTCTGGCCCCGCGACGGAGACCTCATGTACCGAAAACTACCCGCGCAAGTTGCCGGAATCCCACAAGTGCATCTGTCGGCAACGCGGCCAAAAGGAATCGGATCTCGCTCATCTGAAACAAAATGGTGCTTTCTTAATGTAACTCGGTGTTTCCAGACGTTCGACGCGGGGTGTTGGGGCTAACGATAATTCATGCTGCGAGGCTCTTTCCCTATGACATCAGCAAATCACTCGTCGCGTTCACTTGAAAACTAAGACCAGTTCAAGTATTTTCTCCCCCCCCCCCGATTGAGCAAGTTTTTGGGCTCCATCACAACCTGCCAACGTCATTGCAATTCTCCTTTCCCTTCAGGGAAGACTGCCAGTGCTTCCCTAGCGTCATTCAAAACCCTAATTGGCCAACAAGCTAAGGAAGGCATCAAGCCCCCGCAACTCGTAAACACTGACATGGAAACGGCTTACAGCGATCAGGCCAATAGTGAGAACTCGTTGCGAGTTGCATGGCTGTGTGTACAAGAACCACTTTCAACGCTTTTTGGGGCGGGTTGTCTGTCACGCTGCTTCACGGAATGGCTGTCTTCTAAACGAAGACAACGCTGGCACTGAATGTCGTCACTCGACGAGATAACGAAACTAGCTCTCTCCGAATCATTCCAATGTGGAACTGATGCATGCGGCGAGCATGAAGCAAATCGATGCTTCCCAGTGCTTGTCAATTCTGTTGATTCAGGAGGAATCGCGAATCAACGAAGATTTGACCTGACGGTTTGATGGCATGAAGTTATCACCGTTCATCCTTAGGGCAGGCTCTCGGTCTGCATTCAACGAGGTGTTGGCTGTGTGTGGAATCTCTGGTGTCATCGATCTTTACGGACGACAGGATATCTCGCCGATGGTACTTGGCCGGATGGGACAGGCCATGTTTCACCGCGGGCCCGATGAAGGTGGAATGTTTCGAGTTCCCGGAGTCGGAATGGTCTCCCGTCGGCTGAGCATCGTCGATCTCAAAGACGGCCAGCAACCGATTCACAACGAAGATGGCACTGTCACCGTCGTTTACAACGGCGAGTTGTTCGAGCACATCGAACAACGCGAGAAGCTCAAGAGCCTCGGCCACAAATTCCGCACCGAGTGTGACACCGAAATCATTGTGCACCTCTACGAGGAATACGGCGAGCGGATGTTTGACCACATGAACGGTCAGTTCGCATTTGCCTTGTATGATCACCGCAAGAATGTTGTCATCCTGGGCCGCGACCGCGTCGGTGTTGCACCATTACACTGGATTTGTAAGGACGGCAAGTTTTATTTTGCTTCCGAAATCAAATCGCTGATCGCAGCCGGTATCGAGCCGAAAGCGGACGTCCGTGGCTTGGACCACATCTTCACGTTCTTTGGTGTTCCTGGACGTCGGACTCCGTTTGCGGGGATCTCGGCATGTTTGCCAGGACATTATTTGAAGCTTGATCTGAATAAGTCCCAAACCGACGTCGAAGATCACACTTACTGGGACTTCAACTTCCCTGACGAAGGTGAAGAGTACAATCCCGATGACGCTGAGAAGCTGACGGACGAGTTTCAACAAGAGTTCTTTCGCTCCGTTGAACTGCGTTTGCGAGCCGACGTGCCAGTTGTCAGCTATTTGAGCGGCGGCGTCGATTCCGCGACCGTGTTGGCGACGGCGACACGAGTGAAAGGTGAAGCCGTACCGAGCTTTACGATTCAGATTGACTCGCCATGGTACGACGAGTCGTCGCCGGCTCGAAAAATTGCCATGCAAACCGGCTCACCACAGACCTTCGTTAAGTGCAACTCGGACTTCCTGCTTGACGGTTATCACAAGCTGGTGATGGCCACCGAAAACCCCGTTGTCGATACTTCTTGCCCAGGCCTTTACGCATTGGCGGGAGAAGTTCGTCGTCAAGGTTATAAGGTAGCTTTAACCGGTGAAGGCTCGGACGAGAGCATGGGCGGTTATCCTTGGTTCAAATTGAACAAGGCCATGAACATGTTCGATCGTGGACGGTTTCGTCCAGGCGTCGCGTTCCGACGTATGTGGCGACACATCGGCGCTCCCCAAGTGCCGTGGTCCGAGTGGGCAGAAATTCATTCGGCGCTCGGCGGTCCAGTCGCTCAAGCGGATGTGTACGGCATGGTCAGTTCCACGCGTCGTCTGTTCTTCGACGATGACGTCTTGAACAGCTTCGGCGGCCAGATGCCATTCCACGAGTTGGAATTGAATCACGAAGCCATGAAGAATTGGCATCCGCATAATCGTTCCTTGTACGTCGGCTATAAAACGATCTTGCCCGGATTGCTGCTGAACCATAAGTCCGACCGAGTAGCAATGGCCAACTCCGTGGAGGCTCGCTACCCATTCTTGGACGAAAACGTAATTCAGTTCCTGGCCGCATTGCATCCGCGCTGGAAGCTCAAGGGTATCTTGCAAGACAAGCTGGTCCTGCGAATGATGGCCGAGCGAATGTTGCCGCGTGAGATCGCTTACCAGCCAAAGAAAATGTTCCGAGCACCGTTCGGCGATACCTTGTTCGAGCCGGATTCGCAACTGGTGCAACAGTTGTTAAGCGAAGAGTCACTTCGCAAGACCGGCTATTTCGACCCCAAGAAGGTTGAAACCGCCATCTCGCGATGCCGTCGCAAAGTCCGATTGCCTTGGAATCGACTCTTCCAAGAAATGGGATTGATTTCGGTCTTCGCGACGCAAATGTGGCACCACGTATTCCTCGGCGGCGGTCTTTGCGAGGCACCCACATACACGCCGCCAACTGATACGGACGTTGCGGGCAGCGCGGATCGGTCGAGTCCTATTTCGGTATAAGACCGAACCGCAATCATGGCCAAGTGCGACGAAGGTTATCTCTGCGACATTTGTCAACAGCCGGTTGACGAGATTGTGGATAGCGATCTGTACCTGAGATATATCTTGGGCGAGGTCTCATGGGAGCAACTCAATACTGCTGCGGAACGTCACATCCGCTGCAATCCCGTGCAAGCACAATTCATCGTCGATGATGATTTCGATCCCGTCGAAGTCGAAGGTGACTTTGATAAGCGGAATTTCGCGCCCGAGGATCGCAAGAATATCGAAGATCGCGTAACCCGCGCGTGGCGGCGGCTTCAAGAGGTCGCGAAACTGGGGATTCCAATCAACGAATATCCCCTCGATTCTTAGAACGGCACATCGTCACAAGCGACATTGGAAACGGCGTCTTACCTTACGCAGCGCGCTGAAGCGGCAAGGATTCCGATGACCACGTCTTGGGCGAGTGGCTAGTGTTGAGGTGTCCAACGCAGCGCGCGATGGTTCGCACCACGGACTCCAGTTGCGACCCGCTAAGCTCCGGAAAGATCGGCAAAGCGATGACGTTGTTGGCAGCAGCTTCCGCTTCGGGAAACTCGCCTTGTTGATAGCCGAGGCTCTTGAAGCAATCTTGAAGGTGCAAGGGCACTGGATAATAGACCGAGCAGCCAACATTATTGGCCCGCATCTCTTGGAGCAATTCGTCCCGTTGATGACCGCCCGTGACACGGATGGTGAATTGATTGAAGATGTGACGCTCGCCTTCGGCGACGATCGGAACTTGGATACAATCTTCAAGGCCGTAGTGTTCGAACAGTTCGAAGTACCGTTGAGCGTTCTCGCGGCGGCCTTCTGTCCATTCGTCTAAATATCCAAGCTTCGTTCTCAACACAGCGGCTTGCAAAGCATCCAGGCGACTGTTCAGGCCGACTTCGCTGTGCTGGTATTGGCCGGACTCCCCGTGAACTCGCAAGCGGCGAATTCGCCGAGCCAATTCGGAGTCGTCCGTTGTGATTGCTCCGCCGTCCCCAGCTCCGCCTAGGTTCTTCGTGGGGAAGAAGCTGAAGCAGCCGACATGACCGAGCACGCCGGCGCGGCGACCTTTGTAAGTGGCTCCGATTGCTTGGCAAGCGTCTTCGATGATCGCCAAGCCGTGTTTGACAGAAAGTTGCCAAAGCGGCTTCATGTCCGCGCATTGACCAAACAAGTGCACGGGAATGATGGCTCGAGTCTTACCTGTGACCGCGGCTTCGACTTGGTCGACTCGCATTAAGTACGAGTTCGGGTCGATGTCGACAAACACCGGTTTCGCACCAACACGACAAATCGCGCTCGCCGTCGCAAAGAATGTAAAGGGGCTGGTGATAACTTCATCGCCGGGGCCGATATCCATCGCCATTAAAGCCAGGACAAGCGCATCCGTGCCCGATGCACATCCAATGGCGTCGCGAGAATCGCAGTATTCCGCCAGATCGCATTCGAACTCGGAGACCTCATCACCCAAGACGAAAGCTTGCTGTTCGAAGACGCGACGAACTGCGTCCATGACCGGGGCCTCGATTTGTCGGAATTGGCCCACCAAATCGACAAAAGGAACCGGTTCGAACGGGAATCCGTGAGGATCCGCAGCTTTCAACTTAGACATGGGCGACTCCATTCGCTCGTTCGGCGACATCACTTTTGTAGGTGAATCCATACAATGCCGACAATTGTTCCATTCGTTAGGATCGGAAAACTCCAATATCTATATCGGCAGCTTTCCGCTCCCTCATGAGCGTTGGGTCTTGAACGGGGGAGATCACCAGAGTCCATCCCGATGATCGGGCGGGAATGTAATCACGACAGCAGCTTATGTCAAGGTGAGCTGACTGCGCAAAAACGGTCATAAACTGTTGCGATCAATTGTTTTTCGTCGAAAGGGATCAAACTCGTCTACCAAGAACCGCGTCAACAATCCTGTTGCTCTGATCATGGTTTTCTCCTAGCATCCCCCCCCCCTTTCCCACCTTGCGGTTCGTGCAAGGTACCCAGTTCTCCGGGCAGGTCCTTTTCTTGATAAGGACACCATACATGCGCTTCACACCTTGGCTCGATCGGCTCAAGAAATCCCCAAAGCAACGCCGACACCGAAAACGCAGCCGTTCACGGGCGGCGGAAAGTTTGGAACAACGGACACTGTTGACGGCGCTCGTTGTGACAACGGAAACAGATGCACTTGCTGCCGTCGATGAAGCCGTCGAAAACAGCGAAGGCGACGGGCAACAAATCGACAACGGCGGTCTTACCCCGAGTGACGAAGCAGGTGGAGACTCGCAAGGCGACACAACCGATGGCGGTGACAACGGCGACGTTTCGGCGACGACGATATGATCGGACGCGGCGGCAATGATCGCATGAATGGCGGACGCGGCCGAGACCGCATGAACGGCGGCTTCGGCGACGACCGAATCCGAGGAGGCGGCGAAAATGACATCATGCGAGGCGGCTCGGGCGACGACGACGTTCACGGCGGTGGCGGCGAAGACACGCTGATCGAAGTTGGCGACGTTGACTTCACGCTGAACGATCGAGAACTCTTCGGCAAAGGCCGCGACCGCATTCGTCGCATCGAGAATGCACTACTATTCGGCGGTGACTCGGCGAACGAATTCGACGCATCCGAATTCAACGGTCCCACAACACTCTTCGGCGGCAACGGCCCCGACCGACTCCGAGGAGGCCGCCTCTCCGATGTTCTCTTCGGCGGCGCTGGTGATGACATCCTTAACGGCTCCGATGGCGATGACCGCTTGATCGGAGACGCCGGCAACGACCGCCTGAACGGCGGCATCGGCGGCGACGAACTGATCGGTGGATTGGGCAACGATCGCTTGCGAGGTCAAGGCAAGAAACGAAACCGACTAGACGGTGGTGCTGGTGACGACACACTCGAAGGAGGCCGCGGTTCCGACTTCTTAATCGGTGCCGAGGGCAACGATGCTCTAGCAGGTGGCGATGGCGATGACGTCCTAACAGGCAATTCCGGCGACGACGTTGTCATCGGCGGTAACGGCAACGATCGAATCCGCGGCGGCCTCGGCGACGACTTCGTATTCGGCGGCGAAGGAGAAGACGAAGTCGACGGCCAAGACGGCATGGACATCGCACCAACCGGAGACACCGAAGACCCCCAAAGCGTCGAGTCCGAACTCGACGACTTCGCGGAACTGTTGGCAAGATTAGGTTTGCCCACCTAATCACAGTTCGATGTTGATAATCGCATTGCGTCGCTTGCGGTGATTCCCCGCGTGAAGTTTTCGCGCATAGCGATTATAAATGGTTGATACCGTTGCTGTTCACAGCCGAGAGTTGGGAATCGTTCGCGGTCGTTTAACCCGTAGCCGCAGGCGAGGATTGTCCGTACACTCCTCGCCTGCGGCTACGGGTTAAACGAAGAACTCACAGGGACTCTTCGGGGTAGTGTGTATTGTACACAATTCAACAATGCTGCGAAGGGGGAGATGCCGATGTCGCGAAATCAACAAAACGTTTTTGTCGAGGGCTACGAAAATCAGCCCATGGTCGACATTGATCGCGACCTGCGGCTTTACGTGCCGGACACTCGTTGGCAGGTCGACATCAAACGCAGCGGGGACAAAGAGTATTGCTCGGTCAAAACTCCGAATGAAGATTACTTTCACCTTCTCATGCAGGGAGAAATCTACATTCATCGCGGAATCGAGAAATGCTGTCTCAACTGTGCCACGCGTCTAGGAATCACCACTGATGAGCGACTCTTCTGGCAAAAACGCGACGGGCTCACCATTCCCGAAAAGTAGCCACCCGTGGCTCGGCCCGGTCGTGTTGGTTGCTGTGTCCGTGGCCTTGATCGCCTGGAGCTGGCGGAAGTGGCCGGATATCCAAGTCGACTACGGCCAGCAGTTATATCTCGCATGGCAATTGTCCGAGGGCCAAGTGCTCTATCGAGACATCTTCTATAACTACGGCCCGCTGACTCCCTATGCGATGGCGCTTTGGTTTCGAGTCTTCGGTGCCAGCCTGACAACGATGATCGTCACGAACTTGCTGGTCTTCGCGTCGATCATGTCGATGCAGTATCGATTACTGGTCTTGTTGTCGAACCGATTCGCAGCGTTCGTGGCAACGCTTGTCTCATTGCTCGTGTTCAGCTTTTCTCAATATCTTTACGGTGGCAATTACAACTACGTGACTCCGTACGAGACCACTTTGACGTACGGAATGTTATTCGGTTATGCATCGCTGACTTGCCTAGCCGAATTGATTCGTCTTCGTGGGCAAGAAGTCAACAGCTCACGCCGCCAAACCGTCATGTTGTTGCTGTGTGGACTCAGTTTGGCCCTTTGCTTCTTGACTAAGCCCGAAACATTCTTAGCAGCAATTGCGGCAGCCGTCATTGGCATCGCCGCTCTCACTGATAGTGGCACAAGGTGGAAAGACCAATGTGCAAACGTGATGCGTTACGGAAAGCCACTCTCGCTGGCTTTCCTGGGAACGTTGCTTGTTAGCGTTTGCCTGTTGCGGCTCGGACTAAGTTGGTCCGAGTCATCCCAAGGCGTGTTTCGAGCATGGTCAGCGGTCTGGGAACGGCAGCCAACCAAGATGGGCTTTTACCGCGAGATCATGGGCACAGACAAAGTTGCCGACAATCTGCTGACCATGATCGGATGGACGGCCGTTTATGCTGTGATCATCGTTTGGCTAGGCGCTTTCGTTTGGACGATTCGCAAACGGAACACTTCGATGATTGCTGCCATCGTGGCTACCGCACCAATTGCGATTTACACCGTATTCTTCGGCGACGGCGTCGTCTGGGAAGAAGTCGTACGCAGTCTGCCCGTTGTGTTGGCCTTGCTGGCGGCACTTGACCTTTTCAAATTGACGATCGCCAAGCAAACGGAATCCACCGAGCCCGCGGCGCAGCGCCGAAGTTGGCTTCGCTTGGCTTTCACAACGTACGCGCTAGCCATGATGCTTAAAGTGGTTTTGAACGTGCGTTTGTCTCATTACGGTTTCGCACTAGCGATGCCCGCCACAATGGTGGCCGTTATGGGACTGACCGCGTGGATTCCCGACTGGTTCACAAAACGTGAACGATTCGGGAATGCGTTTGCCTTGGGGGTGTGCGCGGTGTTGGCATCGATCGCCTTCATACAGTTACGCACTTCCAACTTCTACTACTCGAACAAGACCGTCAGTGTTGGCGACGGTGGTGATCAGTTTTGGGCGGATGGCCGAGGCGACTTTGTCAAAATGTTGATCGGTCGGATCAAGCATCATGTGCAGCCGGACCAAACATTGATCGTGCTGCCGGAAGGAATCAGCGTGAATTATCTCACGCGGCGTGCGAACTCGACACCGTATCTGAATCTGATGCCCCCCAACATGACCATGCTTGGCGAGGCCAATGTGATCGCTAAATTCGAACGTCACCCGCCCGACTTTGTGGTCTTGATGCATCGCGACAGCGAGGAATTCGGGGCTCAATACTTCGGCCGAGATTACGGGCGTCATCTATTCGCTTGGTTGACAACACATTACCATAGCGTGACTTTGATCGGAGCAATGCCGCTCCAATCGGAACAATTCGGAGTCCTTCTGCTCCGCCGCAATGACCTTAAGAAGTAGCAAGGTAGGCCGGGACAAGCGCAGCGTCGCTCCGGCAATCAAGTGCCAATGACGAATGACCAAATCCCAATGGCCAATGAAACGACTGGCAATGGCGCCTGTCATTGGTCATTGAGATTTGGTCATTGGTCATTGGCTATTGTCGTCTTCGTGACATTGCTGACGTACAGTCATGTTATCGCAACCGGCGGCTTCATCTGGGACGATCCCGAGTACATCGTCAACAACGAACAACTGCGGACTGCCGACGGCCTTGCCAACATTTGGTTCGATCCGACTTCGATACCGCAGTATTACCCGCTCGTTCACACAACGTTCTGGTTCGAGTTTCAAGCTTGGGAATTGAATCCGCGCGGATATCACATCGTGAACGTGCTGTTTCATGCGGCGAACGCAGCGCTGTTGTTCTTGTTGCTCAAGCAGCTCGGTGTCCGCGCGGCTTTCTTAGCTGCAGCGATCTTTGCCGTGCATCCTGTCCACGTTGAGTCGGTTGCGTGGATTACGGAGAGAAAGAACGTGCTCTCCGGCCTCTTCTACCTGCTGGCGTTTTATTGGTATTGGCGGCAGATTGTCGAAGCAACGATTGAAAACGCTAAAAGGGTCTCGTGGTTCCGAGATAAGAACTATTACATAACGTTGGGCCTTTTTGTGCTGGCGCTGTTGAGTAAAACGGTGACAGCATCGTGGCCGGCTGCGATGTTGGTAGCGATTTGGTGGAAGACCGGTCGGTTACGCCAATTAGATTGGTTGCCGATGTTGCCGTTCTTTGTCATCGGTCTTGGCGGCGGTGTGATGACTTCGGTGTTGGAAAGCCAACATGTTGGTGCTTCGGGCCCCGATTGGGATTTTTCGACGTTACAGAGATGTGTTATCGCCGGTCGTGCGACTTGGTTTTATGCCAGCAAGATATTCTTGCCACACCCGCTGATCTTCATTTATCCGCGATGGGATTTGAGCAGTATTGGGCTGACGGCTGCGTTTCCGATCGCCGCGGTTGGCTTGGTTGTTGTGCTGCTGGTGCTGCGTCATCGAATCGGGCGTGGTCCTCTGGCAGCCGCGCTGTTGTTTGGCGGAACATTGGTCCCTGCGCTTGGCTTCATCAATGTGTATCCGATGTTGTATTCCTTTGTTGCTGACCACTTTCAGTATTTGGCCAGCATTTCGCTGATCGTGTTGGCGGCCAGCGTTTGGCAACATTTCACCATCGAAAAGCGATGGGCAGTCGGCGTTGAGCTTGCGTTGTTAGCAGTACTCGCAGTACTCAGTTGGCAACAGCAGTCGGCTTACCAAAATACCGAGGCCTTATGGCGCGATACCGTTGCCAAGAATCCCGGCGCCTGGATGGCTCACTATAATCTTGCCAACGAACTGTCGGCTCGTGGAGATTTCCAAGAGGCGATTGAGCACTATCAGCAAGTCATCGTTGTGCGGCCCAACGATGCTCAGGCATTGCACAATTGGGCCCGAGCTCTTCAAGACATGGGCCAAGCAGCAGCTGCAAAACAAAAGTTCTTGGCGGCCATAGTTTTGGAATCGGAAAACGCCGAGTACTACTACAACTTGGCCAATGTCGAAATGCAGCTGCGACAATTTCAAGAAGCCCGCGACCATTACGTCAAAGCTCTGAAGTACGACGACGGCTTTCTTCAAGCACAAAGCAACCTTGGCGTGGCCCAGTTGGATTTGGCCCGTGCAGGAGAGGCTCGCTTCGAAGATGCTCGCGACGCATTCTTAGCCGCGCTGAAGATGAATCCTGAACATACTCAAGCAGCGCAGGGAGCGGCTGTGACCTCGATCGAAATCGGGAAGCGTCACATCGAAAAGCGAGCCTTTGTTGCCGCACAACAAGAGTTCGAACGAGCGTTGAAGCACGCTCCCAACTCAGTCGAAGCACTGCGAGGATTGGGCAAGCTCCATCTTCGAAATCGTTCGTACAAGTCCGCGGAAGTTCTGTTTCGGCGGCTGTTGCCGATGGATCAATCAGCACCCGTGATTGATGCGATCGGGCAAGCTTTGATGGGGCAAAACAACCCGCGTGCTGCTGTTCCTTTCTTCGAGAAAGCCGCTCAGCTAAGCCCGGAATCAGCCGAGTATCGCATCCGGATGCAAGAGGCACGCGCCGCCGTCAAGAACTAATGGTAACCCGACGCGTCGGCATCGGCTACTTCGCGGTAATCAGTGGGGCTCCGGTCATTTGAAGCCGCTTGTGTTTGACTCCCAAGATCAACGCGGTAACGGCTGACGCACAGAGTCGAGGGTCGGCTGCGTAGTCTTGCGGATTGTTGTCGCGGTTTGGCTGATAATAGAACGTGCCTTCAGGGCATTGCGCCAACGCGAAGTGCCAACGATTGTGATCCATCAACTTGCGGAACATGGATGGATCGGGGAGAGCACCCAAACCCGTCCACGCGATCCCAAGAAGTGGGGAGCCGTGTGTGTCGGCGAAAGTCGTCGGATTGTTGCCGATGCAGCTGGCATTGAGCTTGGCGAAGTCAGCGTAAGTCTTGCCGCCAACGGGACTCAAGTAGTGAGCAATCGCCGAAGCGCCCGTGCGTCCCATGTCCGCGTATTTCGGGTTCCTCTTGCCCCCATCTTTGTACCAAACGTAACCGATTTGATTTGTTCCCTTGTCGACAAATGCGTGTGCCGCGGCGTACTTGTCTTCGTCAACCTTCAGCCCACAACGAAGCATCAATGCCCAAGCCATCTTTGCTTGCATCGTGATTACGTTGATTGCCCCGTAGCCGTTTCCGCCCGGACGATTTGCTGGCCGATGGCCCCAACCACCGTTTTCCATCTGAGCTTTGTGCAGCCAGCTATTGATCTCTTCAAGCTCTGCCAGTACCCACTTCTCTTTGGTGATCAAGTAGTACTCGCCAAGGTAAGCGCCGTACATGCCGTACTTCCAACAGTCGAGGCCACCGTATGAGATCTTGTCGTTCGTCGACTTGGCCATCGCCTCAGCAGATCGTTTTGCCGCTGGCAAGTGCTTTGGATTGCCGCTTCCGAGAAGTGCTAATGCTGCGAATGCGTTGATGTGCGGTCTTCCGTGCCAGAATCCATCATCTCGCTGGGACTTCAGTAAGTAGGCGTATAGTTCGGCGAGTATCTTGTCGGTCTTTTCGCAATTGTAGGGGTACGTGTTCGAGAAGCTGCCGTACTTTGTGCCGAGATCCAGTTTCACCGTTTGCAGTGACTTGCCGCGGTCAATGTTTACGGTTAGTTGGCCTTTTAGCTCTCCCTGAGATTCTTCCAGGGCGTTGCCGAAGTCCATGATGGGACCTTCGTAGCCGAAGAACTTGACCCCATATCCAAACTTGTGTGCTTGTTGGAAGGCCCGACCGTTGACGCTTGTGATCTTGTCACCGACTTGAAGATGACCGTCTGCGGGAGTTCCCTTGAAGACGTAGGTCACTTCCAGCACCTTCGGAGCGTCCATGCGAATCATCGCACGGGCTCCGGTGATTCCTAGGTTGAGATACCAGCCGCCGGTTTTGGCGTCGGGCCCGACTTTTGTCGTGCGATTCCAGGGTTGGTTCTTGCGAAGAGCGAATGCCGGATGGCTGATTGCCATCACGGTGAAGAGCACGCATGCGATAAGAGCGATAGATTTTCGTTTCATTTCGATGGCCTTGCAGCGGTAAGTTTGCAGTGAAGCTCTAGCTTACCGGTCCACGACTTTGAGCTGCAAGACCATCGTTGCCGTCACTCATGGACGGCGTTGGGAGGACTCACTTCTGTTGGTTCTTTTTGCGTTCTGCTTCCAGTTCCTTTTGGACTTGCTCAAGTGCTCGCGTCATTTCTTGCAGTCGCTTGGTGAGTTCTTGAATCTGCTTTGTCATTTGCTGGATTTGCTGCGACTGACCACTACGTTGAACTTGCAAGGCCTGCTGACCCAGTAAGCGACGCAGACGATCCGCGATGTCTTGCTTGCCTTGCCCTGGATTCGGTTGGACTTCAATTTGCAACTTGTCGGGATCGAATCCATGACGCCGTAGTTGCTCCAGCAAGTCTTTGTGGATGTCGATGTGCATCTGCTCGGGTTGAATCAACTCGATCTGTGACCGATCACGCGAGGCGGCGGGGGCGGGAGCTTGGCCCAACTCAACTTCGACGACAACGTCTTCCTCGCCACGTCGGCGCTTGATCTTGATCGTTTCGCCAGGTTGATGTTTAGAGACGATCGCCACAACGTCTTCCTCTTCGGCCACTGATTCGCCGTCGATCGAAACAATAATGTCGTCGTCCTTGAAGCCAACCTTTTCGGCGGGACCACCTTCCATGACGCGGACTTTGACTAAGTTCGTGCCTGCAGGGACCAAACGAACTCCCAGATATCCGCGATGGATCGATTGAACACCATCACCCTTTGCAGCTTTCAGCAGTCGTTGAACAAGTTCATTGCCAACGGCCAGTGTCATTCCGCCAAACCGAGAGCCATGGTTTCCCGTGACGACGCCGACCAGTCGTCCCTTTGTGTCAACGATCGGCGCGCCATGTTTGACGCTACCAACAGCAATGTCCGTTTGAATCATCTCGGGAGAGGAGCCTCGCAAGCGGCGTTTGGTTGAAGAAATGATTCCTGAGGCAAGGGATCGATCCGTCCGACTCACTGAACCAGTGGCAAGTACAGATTGCCCCACTTCCAACTTCCCATCCGCGACTTTGACGAACGGCAGATTCTTCGCGTCGGCTTTCAACAGCGCCAAGCCGCTACGATGATCGACGACAAGCAGTTTCGCATCGTGTGACCCGGCTCCGGGAAAGGTCACTTTGTATGCCGATCCCTTGCCGCCAATCATTGGGCTGACGATCAAGCCATCGGACGAAACACAGATGCCCGTCGCTTGGCTCATTGCAATGGCGACGCTGTTCTGCAATTGCTCAAGGGCAAATTTTCGATTGTTCAGGTCTTGAGTTGTTCGAGCAAAATCAATCGAGACTGTTGCTGGAATGACCTTCTTTGCGGCTTCTCGGACATCAGCTTGAACCGACGTACTGGCGCCAGCAACCAACATCATCACACAACAGATGAATGCTTGAGACCGAATGGACATATTGTATTCCTTTCAATTCTTGTCGCTTTCGACAACATGGTCACCCGAAGCATGAGCCAGAGTTTTGGTTGGTGAGCGTCCCTCGCTCACGCTTCGGGTTACCATGTGTCTCCATCGCATAGCGAAGCGATTGGTCAGATGGGATCTTGTATTAATTCATCCTCGCGCATCTCGAGGACCTTTATTACTGCAGATTGTTGAGCTGGGCTCATATCGATCAAATCAACTTGCTCAACCTGAGAAGGTACATACACGCCGGTGCCGATAACGATTGGACCGTCAGGACCGGGAACGATCATTTGGAACTGATAGGCTGAATCCAGCAGATCGTTTGATATCGAGTCCGCTGGCCCAAACCCATCGTCGTTGTTCGTGCTGACAGCAGCAGCAAAAGGCACTGTTGATGGTGGCAATGATGACTCGGGAACAACCCGTTCATTGCGATTGATCGGCGGCACACTGTTGGCTTGTCGCACGTGACCTTGTCGTAAGTCCAATGCCGTCTTCGCAATCAATGCCACCAGAAGGCAAGCCGTCAATGCTGCTGATGATCTCAACACGATGGCTCGTCGCTGATGAACCTGGACGTGGCGGATGTCGTCACCGCTAAGTGTTCGCACTGGCAGCTCACTCAGACGAGCCGCGTCCGATCGCAGGTGGTCTTCGAAATTGGTGAAGTCTTGATCGTCGATCATCGAAATGCTCCAGCGACATCGTCAAGCGGGCGACTCGACAGTTTGCCGCTGCAAATCAGATAGGTTTGAAGTGAATTGTCCCGACTGCATACCACGACACTTTTCCTTGAGGGATTTGAGGCCATGGTGGAGCCGGGATTTGATGGTGCCAGCCGGGCAGTTACACACGTCGGCAATTTCTTGCACGGGCAAGTCTTCACTGTACCGCAGAATCATTGCGTGACGTTGAGCCTCCGGCAGCTCGGCCACATGTTTCCAAATCGTGGCGAACCATTCCTTGGCTTCGACCTCGTCAGTCGCAGGATGGTCCGGCTGCCGCCGCCAAAGGTCGTTCCAGATCTCCTTGAGCTTTCCTTGGCGGCCTTTGGAGCGTCGCCATTTTCGCTCTTGGTTGATCAGGATCGCGTACAACCATGTCTCGATACTGCTGTCGCCACGAAATCGATCGATGCCCTTAAGTGCTTGTACGAAGGTCTCTTGCGCAAGATCATCAGCATCCCAACCGCTACCCGTCATCACCAACGCGGCTCGACGAATACGCGGATAGAACTGATCGACCAGGCCGTCGAATTCCCTTTGTGAAGACACCTGAGGACCGCACCATCAAGTCATTGTTTCAAGTCAACTCACGTGACAGGACGCGAGACTTGTTGCATTTTACGTATTGGTGCCGTTTCGAGTGAATTCGTTCAATGAAAACTGAAGAATTTTGGTTGCCGTACTTTCAGCTAGGTCGCTCTTGCCATCAGCTTGATGGTGCAAGAATCCTTGCAACACTGCTGACGCTGACAAAGTTCGTAGCGTTTGGCGTCGTCCCGGCTTCGAAGTTGTTGGTCAGCGGAACATCCGTCAATGCTGTCTGGGGCGGAAACTGAGCGTTCACATTAAACGTGGGCAACGCGTTGATGGCATCAACCACATCCATGCCCGTTCCTATCACGCGACCAAAGACCGTGTGAGGTATGTCATCTAGGAACGTATTGTCGATCACGTTGACAAAGTATTGACTGGTGAAACTGTTGATGTCGCCGCCGATTTGCGCCGTTGACAGAGTTCCTCGAACATTGGAATTGGCTGGGTTGAACTCGTTGTCGACGGGTGGATCCGTCGTCACGTTGCTGATTTGTCCGTTACCAGAATCAAATGTGAAGCCGCCGCCTTGGATAATCGCAAAGTTGGCTTGATTGACCGATCGATGAATGATCGAGTTCGAATAATCGCCATCGTTGATGTAAGTCAAGAAGTTCGCAACCACGTTCGGTGCGTCTTGGTCGAGTAACTCGATATCGACACTGTCGCTTGCGCCGCCGATGCTCAAGTCGAAGCGAACGACGGAGCCTTCCGCAAAGTGTACGTCCACCGACTCGGTCCGCTCACCGCCGCCCGTGACTTGGCTACGAACGACAAGGTTATTGGCGCCAAGGTTGTTCGAATCATTCAGCAACGTCACATCGATCGAGAAGTTGCCGCTGCCGTCTGCGGTTGTACTGCCATCGTCGAAGGCGTTGTCGCCATCTCGATCGACGCTAACCGTTGCTCCCGGTTCCGTAACACCATCAATGGTGAATGTCGACTGGTTGGTTACTAATGTACCGCTCGATTGAAGAGCGCCGTTACTGGATACATCCAAAGTCAAATCGACCTGATTGACGTCGATGGACGCGGTTGCCGTTGCCGTCCCGCCAAATTCATTCGTTGCTTGGTAAGTGAACGTGTCAGTGCCGTTGAAGTTGGCATCAGCCGTGTAGGTAAACGAGCCATCGTCATTCAAAGCAACATTGCCATTGCCAGCATTGGTGAGCAAGCTGACTGTCGTCGTGCCACCGATTGGAGCATCGCTGTCGTTCGCCAAGACGCCGTTCGCAGTAACTGTGACCAATGTGTCGTTGTTTTCCAGATTGAAGTCGTCGTTAACTGCAACGGGATTGATCAAGGCAGTCGCAGCGTCTTGAGTCGCTTGCACGGCGCTGTTTGCCGCATTCGTGTTCGTCGTGATAACTGATCCGTCGACCGTTGTTGATTCGCTGCGGACTCTGACATTGTCGCGGATTGATGTTCCAGCGCTCACGGAAACGCTGTCATTGCCACTTTGTCCGTCTTGCCGAAAGTCGTCGCCGAATTGATTGGTGCCTTCCGCAACCAGTACGTCATCGCCCGAGCTACCAAACAAGCCAACGTCGTCGCGGACAATCATGTTGTTGACGTTAACGAAGTCGTTGCCGGAGCCACCCGAGACTCCCATGTCGTCATCAACGAAACTGTCAACGACCACAATTTGATCGTCTTCGCTACCGCCCAGAATTCGTGTGTCGTCGAAAATGGAAACGGTGTCGACGACAACATTATCCGCGCCGCCTTGCGAGAAGAGCGTCAAGTCGTCGCCAACACGACCGCCTTGCAAACTGATCGAGTCCGCTCCGCTACTGGTGGCAATGCCGTTGTCGTCGCCCACGTTAACGTTCAGCAAGTTGACTTGATCGTCACCCGCGCGAGTACGAACGTAAAGATCGTCGCCGATCACGGTTGAATCCAATGACAACAGATCGTTGCCAGCGCCGGTGTCCAACACCGTATCATCACGGATAACAACACCAGGCAAAATCGTCAGCGTGTCGGCTCCATCGCCGAGACTGACTCGCAAGTCGTCGCGAACCTCAGCGCCCGTCGTTGCCACAAACGAGTCGGTTCCATTGATCGTCGTGTTGTCGAAGCCTCGAACGGTAAGATTCCCGTTCTCGATCAAGATGACGACTGAGTTGTCTTGTGCGTCGCCTTGAATCACCAAGTCTGGTCCGCGGACACTTGCCAAGACGTTTCCCGCCAACAGCGTCCGGTCTTCAAGGACTTCGGTCGAGATGCAATTCCACTGCTGCCGGGTCAAAACACCTCGGCGAGACGACCGAATACGCGTCCGATTTCGTCGCTGGAGCCACGCGGTAATGCAGGAGAATGGCTTCATTACAGCAGATCCTTTCACGGAAAGATAGAGGCCCCTAAGAAATATAGGCAATCGAGGCCGAACGGGCAATTAACGAGACAGCAGACTGCGCTCACAAATTCTTGTCAATTTGGACAGGGGACGCTCACGCGTTTGGCTGTTGTGCTGGTTTTGTTTGGGTGAAGTCCAGATTTCACCGTAGCCTGGGGCAACGCCCCAAGAACGCGGAAAACAAGGCGTTTTTGGCCAACGGCCATATTCAAACCAAATAGCGATGTTGGTGAATATGGCCTTCGGCCAAGAAACTCGCACACTTCGAATTTGTGGGGCGTTTCCCCAGGCTACGATGAAATCTGGGCTTCGCCCAAATAAAACCTCAAAACAGCGCAACAGCAAAACTCACGCGTCGGGTTAATATTGAAATGATGCAGCTTGACGAAACTCAAAATCTTTGAGCACACCCAGACGGCAGCAACTCGGGCGGGCTGCTTGATATTCCTGGCAAGATTGTTAACGTTGGTGAAATTTGCGCGCGGCGCGGACCCGGGATTGGCCCCTTTTAGCGATTTTCGCACTGAATGTGCGCGCAGAGGGCCTCGTTACCAACATTATTAACTGCGCGCAAATTGTAGCTTCGCGACTCCGTCGCGAAGACCCGCGAACAGTGTCGCGGTTCCACATTGTGGCTCCACATACTGTTGCTGATCTCTAACTCGATTCCTCCTTTAAAACGTACATTGCCGTGCCTCGTCGAACAGATATCCACCGCATTCTCATCATCGGATCTGGGCCCATCGTCATCGGGCAAGCTTGCGAGTTTGATTACTCGGGAACGCAAGCTTGCAAAGCGTTGCGCGAAGAGGGCTATGAAGTCATTTTGGTCAATTCGAATCCCGCGACCATCATGACGGATCCCGATACGGCCGACCGAACTTACATCGAGCCAATTACATGGCAGTACGTTCAAAAGATCATCGAGAAGGAACGTCCCGACGCGTTATTGCCGACGCTTGGCGGTCAAACCGGATTGAACACGGCCATGGACTTGGCTCGCCGAGGCATCCTGCAGCAGCTTGGTTGCGAGTTAATCGGCGCCAAAGAAGACGTCATCGCCAAGGCCGAAGAACGCGAATCGTTCAAACAAGCCATGCTCAAGATCGGCTTAGACGTGCCTCGCAGTTCCGTCGTCCACAACATGGACGAAGCACGAACGGCACTGAAAGAGATCGGCTTGCCGATGGTGATTCGCCCCAGTTACACACTGGGCGGAACGGGCGGCGGCATCGCTTACAACCGTGACGAGTTTGATGAAAAAGTTCGCAACGGCCTAGCACTTTCGCCAGTCAACGAAGTGTTGCTCGAGGAATCCGTTATCGGGTGGAAAGAATACGAGATGGAGGTGATGCGCGACATCGCCGACAACGTCGTCATCATCTGCTCGATCGAGAACTTCGACCCCATGGGCGTTCACACGGGCGACTCGATCACGGTCGCGCCAGCCCAAACGTTGACGGACAAAGAATACCAACGCATGCGAGACGCCACGATTGCGTGCATGCGAGAGATCGGCGTTGAGACCGGTGGCTCGAACGTACAGTTTGGCGTGGATCCCAAGACGGGACGTATGGTCATCATCGAGATGAATCCGCGCGTCAGCCGCTCCAGCGCGTTGGCCTCGAAAGCGACGGGGTTCCCGATCGCCAAGATCGCCGCCAAGCTGGCCATTGGCTATCGATTGGACGAAATCGCCAACGACATTACTCGCGAGACTCTCGCCTGTTTCGAACCGACTATCGATTACGTCGTCACAAAGATCCCGCGTTGGACGTTCGAAAAATTCCCCGACGCTGATCCGACGCTAACCGTGCAAATGAAATCTGTCGGCGAGACGATGGCCATTGGCCGCACGATGAAGGAGTCGATGCAGAAGGCACTTCGTGGCTTAGAGATCGGCGTCTTCGGTCTCGGCGGTGGCAAGTCCGATTTGTGGGGAACAGAAAAGCAGCCAACAGCCGACGAAATCCAACAGAAGCTGTCGGTCCCGAATGCCGAGCGTATCTTTTACATCCGCTACGCGTTCAAGTCGGGACTTTCGATCGACGAAGTTTTCAAAGCAACAAACATCGACCCGTGGTTCCTCAACACACTGCGCGACATCGTGACGCTCGAAGACGAGATCCGCGGTATCGACGCGTTGGGCGATGTCAGTGTCGATTTGATGCGACGGGCCAAGCAACACGGATTCTCGGACAAGCAACTTTCCTTCTGGTGGGACTGTGGCGAGATCGATGTTCGCGAACATCGCAAATCGCAAGGTGTCGTTGCAACATTCAAACAAGTCGACACGTGTGCTGCTGAGTTCGAGGCATACACGCCTTACTATTATTCAACATACGAAGACGAAGACGAGACGCCGCCCAAGGAAGCTGGTAAGCGTCGCATCATGATTCTCGGTGGCGGGCCGAACCGAATCGGTCAAGGCATCGAATTCGATTACTGCTGCTGCCAAGCCTCGTTCGCCCTGCGTGAATTGGGTATCGAAAGCATCATGGTCAACTCGAATCCGGAGACGGTGTCGACGGACTACGACACGTCGGACTTGCTGTTCTTCGAGCCGTTGACGACGGAAGACGTCTTAAACATCTGCGACCGATTGTCGCCTGATGGAATCATCGTTCAATTTGGCGGTCAAACACCGCTGAATCTGGCGCGAGGTCTAGAAGCAGCCGGCCAACCGATCATCGGCACCAGTCCCGATATGATCGACGCTGCAGAAGACCGCGAGCGATTCCAGGCGATCTTGCAACAACTCGGCCTGCGTCAGCCGCCGAATGGCATTGCCACGAACGTTGAAGGTGCGCGAGCGATCGCTGAGCGGATCGAGTATCCAATTCTTGTCCGTCCAAGCTATGTGCTCGGCGGTCGAGCCATGGAGATTTGCTACGACGAACCTTCACTGGTTCGCTACATGCACGAAGCCGTCGACGCATCGCCCGACCATCCCGTGTTGATCGACAAGTTCCTCGAAGACGCCATCGAAGTTGACGTCGACGCCGTTTCCGATCGCGAGACAACAATCGTTGGCGGCGTGATGGAACACATCGAAGAAGCCGGAGTCCACTCGGGCGATTCCGCGTGTGCATTGCCACCGCACTCGTTGCCATCTCACGTGATCCATGAGATCCGCGAGGCAACTTACAAGCTGGCAAACGCGCTGGAAGTTCGCGGTTTAATGAACATTCAATACGCGATCAAACGCGACAAGAATCAATACACGGTTTACATCCTCGAAGTGAACCCACGAGCCAGCCGCACAGCTCCGTTCGTCTCGAAGGCTACGGGGCGCTCGCTTCCACGAGTCGCCGCGAAGGTCATGACCGGGATAAGTTTGAAGGAACTCGGCGTCACCGACGAAATCGTGCCACCGCATACCTCCGTCAAGGAGAGCGTCTTCCCATTCAACCGCTTCGTGGGCGTCGACATTATTCTTGGCCCAGAAATGCGATCCACCGGCGAGGTGATGGGCATCGACCAAGAGTTTCCGGTCGCGTTCGCCAAAAGCCAAGTCGCCGCTGGCCACATCTTGCCAAGTCAAGGCACGGTCTTCATCAGCATGGCCAAGGATCACAAGCAAACGATGATTGAACCGGCTCGGTCATTGAAGGACTTGGGCTTTAATATCGTGTGCACCGAAGGAACGGCTCGCGTCTTTACAGAAGCAGGTATCGAAGTCGAGACCGTCCGCAAGGTTCAAGAGGGCCGCCCCAACTTGCTTGATTACCTCGCCAATGGCGACATCCAATTCGTGTTCAACACGCCCAGTGGCAAGGGGGCTCGCACCGACGAAGGCCGCATCCGCGCTACTGCCGTCACTCACGGAGTTCCTTGCGTCACAACGATTCCTGGCTGCCTGGCCGTCGTGCAAGCACTCAAAGCGACCGCCAAAGATCCCGTTCCGATTGTCTGTGCGCTGCAAGAGTGGATGGAGATGGCTTAATCGTTCGAACTCTGTTTGCGAACCTCGGGTAACCGAGGGCTGGGGAGACTTTGAATGATTGCATCAGATGCCCGCGAACAACTCGATGAACTTGGCTACGTTGTTCTTGAGCACTTTATCGACCCCGAGTTGTTAAACGGGCTGAAGAGCCGCATCAAGGAGCTGTTCGAGATCGAGGGTGATCAAGCCGGCGCCGAGTTTCGGCAAGAGGAAGGTTCCGGTCGCCTCGCCAATCTCGTCAATAAGGGCGATGTGTTTCTCGAGACCTTCGGTGATCCACGTTTGTTGGATCATGTGAGAGTTGTACTCGGAGATCGCTTTAAGCTAAGCAGCCTCAACGCACGCAACGTGAATCCGCGTTGGGACCAGCCTCAGCCGTTGCATGCTGACATGGGAGCCATCCCAGATGACAGCGGCTATTGGGTCTGCAATTCCGTTTGGATGCTCGACGACTTTACCAAATCGAACGGCCCGATTCGCATCATTCCCGGCACCCACAAGTTGGGGAAGTTGCCTCAGGACGAGTTGGATGATTTGCTGGCTTCTCATCCGGACGAAGTGTTGTTGACGGGAAAGGCCGGAACGGTCGTCGTGATGAACGCGCACGCTTGGCATGGTGGCTTGCCGAATCAAACGGACAAATCGCGATTGGCCATGCACGCCTTTTATGCTCGATATGACAAGCCGCAACAGCAGTACCAGAAGGAGTTGCTTGATCAAGAATTGCAAGATTCGCTTAGCGGCGATTTGCGCGAGCTTCTTACCCTCGACGATCCGTTAAATGATCAAGTCAGTCGCAACCCAGAAACACGAAGCGGCTTCCTATAAGTAAGCGAAGTGAATTAACGAAAACTCGTTTAACGCCCACCACAAGTCAATCGGCTGCCTGGCGTTTTCTTGCTTTAATGAATGGCCAAACCAGCAGCACGGCCGCGACGATGAAGAAAGCTAGCGAGATCTTTCGTGTTACGATCGGCAGGTAACTCCCACCGTAGAGCATCAGTCCGGACGCGAGCTTTTCTTCGGCAACCGGTGCCAGCACCAAACCAATCACGAAGGGGGCCAGCGGAATCTTGCAGCGATCTAAGGTAAATCCGATCAAGCCAAACGCCAGCATGACCCAAACGTCAAACATGCGGTTCGAGAGTGCATAAGAACCGATCACGCAGAAAACCAAGATCGCCGGAATCAGGTAACTCCGGCGCACATACATCAGCTCGGCCAGCCAGCCAACCGTGCTCACCATAAACGCGAACATGAAGACGTTCGCCACCAACATCGTGACCATGATGATGCACACGGCATTGGGATCGCTTTGGAAGAGCAAGGGGCCCGGTTGCAAACCGTGGATCACCAATGCACCCAACAAGATGGCGTCTATCACGCTGCCCGGAATGCCCATCGCGATCAGCGGAATCAACGCACCACCGACGGTTGCGTTGTTAGCCGCCTCCGAAGCGACGATGCCTTCGTCGGCGCCATCACCAAACTTCTCAGGCTCTTTGGAAAGATTCTTCGCGGCAGAATAAGCCATTACCGAGCCGATATTGGCGCCGATGCCGGGAAGAATGCCAATCCACGTGCCAATGAAACTTGAGCGGAGCAAATTGATCAGTTGCCGCTTCCAGTCAGCCCACGACATCAACATGCCCTCGCGCGAAACTTCGACGGTTTCCGGTTTGCGATCGATTTGAATGATGTCCGTGATAACTTGCCCCACAGCGAACAGTCCGATCAACACTGGCAAGAGCTTTAGTCCATCGTTGAGCTCGACAAAACCCAGCGTCATCCGCAATTCGCCGGTCGAGGGCGCAGTCCCTGGCATGGTGGCCAAGATGCCAAGAGCTCCTGAGAACAATCCCTTGATCAGCGAGCCACTCGACACTGACGCGATCAGCACCATCGCCATCAGCACGAGCGAGAAGAATTCATACGGTCCAAGCTTGGTCGAGATCTTCGCCATCGGAGCTGCAAGTAAGACCAAGAAAAACCACGAGACCATGCCGCCAACAAATGACGCACTAATGCCCAATCCCAACGCGCGACCGGGTTTGCCGGATTGTGCCATCGGGTAACCGTCCAAAGTCGTCATGATCGATGCGGGCGTCCCCGGCATTTTGAGCAGCGTCGCTGTGATCAGTCCGCCGCTGATCGAACCGACGTACATCGAGACCAACAAGATCAAAGCGTCGAGGTGCCCGGTCGCGTAATCCATCGAAAACGTCAGCGGCAACGTCAACGAGATCAACATCGCGCCGGTTAATCCTGGGACGGCGCCGACCGTGATTCCCAGCGCTGTGCCAAGCATCATCAACAGAAAGGGTACCGGTAGCGGCACGCCCAGCAAGTCGGAACGCAACGAGAATAAGTAGCCGAAAGCAGCCAGAAATCCGTCAAGCATTATCTAAACCAATACAACTTTTTCCGGCGACAGACTTCATCAAGAACATCGAAGGTGCATCGCAGATTCGTTAAGCTCATCAATTGTACCGGTAGTCGAGCCTTGAAGCGATGCAACACGCGACGGCAAAGGTTGTAGCGACGAAACACGTGGGCGTCAGATCAAAATACACCGCCCCCAACTTTACGTCAGGGGCGATGCACGGGAGGCGATACTGTGACGAACAGGAATGTCAATCTATCGAAACACGAGTTACCAGTCGCGTCACCTTTAGCCGACGAGCTTGTCCAGCTTTGGGAATCGACCTTCGGTGATTCGTATGCCGACTTTCGCCCGGTGCTGGAGGGCTCAGAACAACCAGTTAACTGCAATAGGCTCTACCTCGTTAATGAAAACGACAGAGTTGTGGCAACAACACAACTGACGACAAATCGCACTGATCCGACAATCGGCGGCCTTGGCGAAGTGGTTACATTGGACTCGCATCGTCGTAAGGGGCTCGCCCGAGAGCTCCGCTCGCAAGCTCGAGACGAGTTCCTTGCCAACGGCGGCGAAGCCTGTTTCTTGGGAACGGTCAATCCTGGGGCAGCCCGGCTTTATCATGACTTAGGGTGGCGCCGACTGGCCTCAACCACCTTGATGTGTTTGGTCAGTGGAGATCGAAGCCCCGAGGAATTCTTGATCGATTACTTTCGAGACATCAACGATGTTCAAATCGAGGTCGGTAGCGCGGCGCATCGGATTGGCATGATCCCGCTATTGGTTTGTCCGCACGACGGGCCAGTTTTGGATGCAAACACGAACTTGTATTCGACCAGATATGCGGTCCAGTCGTCTTGTATGGGTTTGTATCCGAGATATCACCGGTTGACGGTCGAGTCGAACGGTCAGTGGTTTGGCGCAACGTCGAACGGACGGGCTGTTGGCCTGGCGTCTGTGAAGCTCAACGATGGCGCCGCGAGCCTGGATGGCTTTGTTCATCGAAATGCCAACC
>PBMZ01000141.1 GCA_002722955.1 Planctomycetaceae bacterium
AGTCTCCCAATTGCGTTCCTGAGTCTCCCAATTGCGTTCCTGAGTCTCCCAATTGCGATTCTGAGTCCCCGGATTGCGATTCCGAGTCTCCCGATTGCGATTCCGAGTCTCCTGATTGCGATTCCGAGTCTCCTGATTGCAATTCCGAGTCTCCTGATTGCAATTCCGAGTCTCCCGATTGCGATTCCGAGTCTCCGGATTGCAATTCCGAGTCTCGTATGCATAATTCCGGTGTGACTCGAGCAGACGTGGCTGGCTGGCTGCGGAGGTCGGCCGGCGGAATGTCAGACCTGACCGGAGAAAGCACTGATGCGTACGACGAACAGTATCGAACAGGACCGTGAATTCACTGATACCGAGGCCGACGCCGTCGTGTCCCGGGCCGCGAAGACGTCTGCCGTGCTGCAGTCCGTCAGGTGGCGGCACACTTGCGTCAGCCGCGTGGCATTCGGACTCGGTGTGTCCTTCGCCCTGACCGGCCTGGTATTCACGTCGCTGACAGCGCTCTCGCCGGACACTGCGCATTCTGCCGCGCCAGACGATGACGCAGAAACAACCGCAAAAGAACTCAAGCAGACAATCGCAAAAGAACTCAAGCAGTTTTCCAATCAGTGGGCCCAGGCGTTCGTCAACAAAGATCCGTCAGTCCCGAAACGGTTCTTTGCAGACGACTTTGCCTACATCATGCCTGACGGCAGCGTTTACACAAAGGAAGCCTTCCTCGAGCTGTTCCAGACTTTTACGGAGAACAGGACGATCAAGACCTGGGTTCTTACCGACTTGAAAGTGCGCGTGTACGGTTCTGACTTTGCAGTCGTGACAGGTGCTGACAACTTCACAGGCACGGACGAAGACGGCAATCCATTCAATCTGAAAGGCCGATGGACAAACGTCTGGGTGCGGAAAGGCGGAACGTGGCAGGTTGTCGCCGGTCACGGGAGCAAACTCGAGTAACACCAGGGGAAAGAGACCCGCGCAGCGGCAGGAGGTCGGCCGGCGGAATGTCAGACCTGACCACAAGGAGCTGTCATGGGCACGAAGATCAGTATCGAATACGACCGCGCGTTCACCGATACCGAGGCCAACGAGGTTGTGGCCCGGGCCGCCAAGACGTTTGCCGTGCTGGTGGAACTGGGGGGCGCCTACGACGCTCTGCCAGGCTTCGCGAAGGCGGACCTGGAAACGCTCAACACGGAACTGCAGACGGCCATCGTGGAGCTGAAGGCGCTGGAGAACCAGATCACGCCGGTGCTGGAAACGATCGACGAGAAAGCCGGCGACCTGCTGCCGAAACTCCAGGGCCTGTACGCCGCCCTGAAGGGACTGCTGACCGACGACGAACAGCTCGACCTGCTGGACACGATCCAGGCGTGAGCGGGTCTCGGAACCGCGCGGCCGTCTGTCCGGGCAAGGCAACCGTTCTGCCTCAGCCGGAGTCTCTTTTCAATCAACCACTCCTTCCGGAGACACCTCATGAATCGATTCGCCTCCCTGGCGGCCGTCTTCGTGTCCGTCAGCCTCGCCGGCACCGTCGAGGCCGAGGACCGGCCGTATCGAGGTCTTCGATGTGGTGGGGGACTACGAGTTGCGGAAGAACCCGAAGTTCCTCAACATCGGCTTCGGCCACAACAGCCTCACGATTGGCCCGCGATACCGAAAGAAGAAGTAGCAGGCAGCGCCGCAACCGTCCCTGAGAACTCGGGACAAGCGTTGGGGTATGGCGAAACCGTTTCCGGAAGGTCTGCAAACTACCCAACGCCGGCAAAAGTGTTTGCCGGCCTGCGTGAATTAAGACGGAATGTCAAGGAACAGCCTTAATCAGAACTTTGGTCTTGCCATGGAGTCGGACATGACGCTCAACGCACGAAGAATCCTGCTGCCTCAATCCTCTGTGAGAAGCGAGGGTGTGCCAATGTCCCGCCGGGATGCGTTGCAGACTGGTCTCGGGATCTCAGCTCTAGCTGCGGTTGGCATGGCCGGACGGGAAGCCTCAGCCGAAGACCCGAATGCCGCCGAGTCCCCCTTGCACTTCTGGTCGCTCAAGACGCTGTCGCAGAAAATCCGGTCGCGCGACGTGTCGTCGGTTGAAGTCACTCGCCATATGCTGGAGCGGATTGCCAGGCTCGATGGGAAACTGAAAAGTTATCAGCTGGTAACGCGGGCCGAGGCTTTGGCCACGGCCGAACGCTGCGACCGGGAAATCAAGGACGGACGATATCGTGGGCCCCTGCACGGCGTCCCGATTGGCATCAAAGATCTGCTTTACACAAAGGGCATTGCGACGATCGCGGGAACGAAGGCACGTGCGGACTTTGTCCCGGAATTCGATGCGACCGTGGTCAAGCGTCTCGCAGCCGCCGGAGCCGTCAGCCTCGGCAAGCTGGTGCTTTGCGAAGGGGCCTGGGCTCCATACCACCCGGATCTGCCCATCCCGGTCAATCCCTGGGACGCTGGCAAGTGGTCCGGGGTTTCGTCCAGTGGGAGTGGAGTGGCCACCGCCGCGGGGCTCTGTTTCGGGTCGATCGGATCAGATACGGGCGGTTCGATTCGTTATCCGTCCGCAGCGAATGGTTGCGTGGGACTCAAACCGACCTACGGTCGAGTCAGTCGACACGGAGTCTTTGCACTGGCCGACTCCCTGGACCATGTCGGCCCCATGACTCGTACGGTCGAAGATTCCGCCATCATGTTCGAAGTCATGGCCGGACACGATCCGCTCGACCCGTCCACCGCCAGCCTTCCCGTGCCGAAGATCACAGGCCAGCTGGAGGAACCGATCAAAGGAATGAAAGTCGGCTTCGATCGGGACTACGCGACGAAGGGAATCGACCAGGAAGTAGCCACGGCGGTTCTTGAGGCCGTTGACGTCCTGGCAGGCCTGGGCGCAGAGATTGTCGAAATCGCAATGCCCGACGACCTCGATCTTGTGGACGTCTGGGTGCCCATCGCACTGGTGGAGGCCGTCCTGGCAAATAACGACCTGTCCGCCACCGAGGCAGCGAACTTCAGCCCCGGATTTCGAGAAGTCCTGGAACAGGGCCGCCAGGTTACGGCAACGGACTACGCCGCCGCCTGCCGAAAGCAACGTGAGGTGACCCGGCAGATCTACAACGTTCTCGCGGACGTCAACTGTCTGGCCTGCCCCTCGATGGCCAAACCAGCTCAAGACATCCTGAAGCACCCCACTGTTTTCGAGCTTGATGACTGGAAGCGTATTACTGGAAAGGACGTCTTCACCAAGCCCTTCAACCTCAGCGGCGTCCCCACGCTCAGTGTTCCCTGCGGGTTTTCCAGGTCCGGCCTTCCATTGAGCCTGCAGCTCGTCGCATCACCGTGGGGCGAATCCGACATCTGCCGCGTCGGCCATGCCTACGAACGCGCAACCATGTGGCACAGGAAACACCCGAATGTCTAGCTCGACTGTTGCACTCCAGCAACACCGATAAACACGGAGCCTGACCTGGCTCCGTCCACATTTCCCAAAGGAGATTTCCATGAAGCGCTTACTTCTCGGCACTTTGCTTGTCGCCCTGACGGGCCTGACATCTACGTTGCTGACAGGTCTTGCACCGGACACTGCGCATTCCGCCGCGCCAGACGAGGATGCAAAAACAATCGCAAAAGAAATAATGAACCTTTCCAATCAATGGGCCCAGGTTTTCACCAACAAAGAGTTGTCGTTCCTGAAGCGGATCTGGGCAGACGACTTTGCCTATATCATGCCTGACGGCACCGTATACAACAAAAACTCCTTTCTCGCGTTATGCAGGACCATGACGGACACCAACACATCGACAAGCGTGGACATCACCACCTTTAACGTGCGTGTGTACGGTCCGAACTTCGCAGTCGCGACAGGTACTGACCATTTCACAGGCACGGACAAAGACGGCAAGCCATTCAGCAACAAAGGCCGCTTCACCAATGTCTGGGTGCGGAAAAAGGGAACGTGGCAAGTTGTCGCCGGCCACGCGTCCAAACTTGAGTAACACAAAGCCCCCCCACTGGCTGAGGTCACAGGTGGCTTCTCTGCCGAACAACTCAGGCTCACTTTCTCAAAGGAGTGTTTGTGATTGTCAAGTATCTCATGTCCTGTGCGGCCTGCCTGGTTGTGGGTTTTCTGCCCGTAGGGTCAAAAAACAGAACCGACGTCAAAGCTCTTTGACAATCATGTGTATCCATAGAGCTGCGCCTCAATTTCAGCCGAGAGTCGATCGCGAACACGACGAACGGCTCCGGAAACGGCGTAGGGTCAAAAAACTGAACCGACCTCAAAGCTCTTTGACAATCAGGTGTTGTCGATAGAAATGAGCCTCGATTTCACCCGAGAGGCTCTCGCGAACACAACGGACAGCACTCGAAACGGTCCATGTTTCACGGTCGGCGCGTACCTTCATCGCAGAAGAGTCACGTCAGACTCGTGACAGGCATCGTCACGCAGCGCGACGGTGGTAGTACTTGAGCATGCCACCGAGTCGTTCTCGGCATTCGATCCCGTAGGGTCACAAAACTGAACCGACCTCAAAGCTCTCTGAGAATCAGGTGTTACCAAAAAGCTCACAGCGTGTTAACTACTCTGTCCAGAGTTCGAAGAGGATCCCTACCGATCGATGACCCCTATTGGGGTCTCGGAAAACGGGAACTCATTACCCATAAACAGGTAGCGTCATTCCAAACGCGCGACAATCGGCGCGCATTGTTTCGATAAGGGTCCCTTCCGGGGAGCTTTTCTGGCTCGCAAAGAATCGCAGTCAGACGCACGAAGTGGCATAACCCCTGATTCTGTCGGGGGTTTCTTCGTTTCTACACTTCCCGATGCGGCAGGGTGCGACGTCGGATTTTGCGTCGCTTTTACGTCGGATTCGGCGTCCTGTGCGTCGGATTTTGCGTCGCTCTTCACGGCCTGTTCGAAGTGAGCGTCGGTCACCTGTAAGTAGTGCTTTGTGGCGACCGCTTCCGTGTTGCCCAGCCAAGCGGCAGCCACGTGGACCGGGAAGGTTTCAACCAGTTCTGTCTCACGAGTTGACCGCAGGTTCTGCCACGGCTTGCCCCAAGGCTCGACACCAGCCCCGTAGGGCCAAAAAACTGAACCGACCTCAAAGCTCTTTGATAATCATGTGATAGCAGTAGAAGTCGAGACCAATTTCAGCCGAGAGTCGATGACGAACGGTACTCGAAACGGGCCATGTTTCACGGTCGGCGCGTACCTTCATCGCAGAAGGTTCACGTCAGACTCGTGACAAGGCTCGTCAGGCAGCGCGACGGTGGTAGTACTTGAGTAGGCCACCGAGGCGCTCTCGGCATTCGATTCTGTCAGCGACGGAATCAGGATCATTGACTGGCTCAATCAACTCATTGTCCAGTCCCTGATGGTTCCGTTCGGCGTGGTAATTCTCGACGTATTCACGCACAGCGTGCTCCAGTGACTTGCGCCCGAAGAAGACCATCCGATCCAGGCACTCGGACTCCAGGCTTCTGAACCAGCGCTCCATGTACGCGTTCAGATTGGGACTTTTCGGTGGCAGCAGGACGACTTCGGTCTCGGTGTTCTGATCGAGAAAGGCACGCATGGCGATGAAGCTGCTGTCACGGTCCACGATCAGGTGACTGGCGTCTTTTAGAAACCCGTCTTCACAGTCGGTCAGGTCACGGCACACCTGTGTCATCCACGTGGCGTTCGGACTTGGCGTGATGCACGCAATGTGGACACCGCGTGTCTTCAGGTGCATGACCGCGAGCACATAGAACGTGACCAGTCCGCTCCGCGTCCACACTTCGACCGTCGTGAAGTCCGTGGCGAAGATTGAATCCCAGTGTGCTTTCAGGAACGTGGACCATGTTGGTGTTCGCTGACGGTCGGGTGCCGGCTCAATGCCGTGTGCCTTCAGCACGTTCCCGACTGTGGAATCCGAGATGTGGTATTTCAGGTTCTTCAGTGCACCCTGAATCCGATCGTATCCCTACGACGGATTGTCCCTTGCGAATCGCACGATCGCATTCACGATGACCTGTCGGATGCGTGGCCGGCCGGGCTCCGTTTGTCACTGGAATCAAACTTCCTGGCGATGAGATTCCGGTGCCACCGCAGAATGGTATCAGGCGTGAAGATGGTCGTGATTTCCCGCAGAGCTTTGCGACCGATGGCATGAGCCTTTACGGAAAGCAGTCGACGCTGGTCGTCGTCGAGCAGCAGTCGCTTCCTTCCGAGCTGCTTCAGCAGGGCCTCGATCTGAGCGTTCTGGAACTCAATGATCTGTTGCTGACGCTGGTTCACAAGGCCGCTGAGGACAGCCAGCATGATGTGCCATGGCTGGAGCAGAAAAGACATGTTTGGCGCCGAAAATCGGCCAGTGTCCGGCGACTGCGGATTGAAATCAAGCGTGCGAGATGAGACAATCTGGAGCCGTGAAAACCTCGTGTTTTAAGGCGTTGTGAGTTCGGCGGAGTTTTTTGACCCTACGGTTTTTCTATTGGTGCTTCACTAATATCAGGTGGCTGGGGTCGAGCCCTCAGACTTATGCTACTGGGGGCTCGAAGACTCGACCCCAGCCACCTGATACCTGACACGTAGGGAGCGACTTGGAGAGCCTTTTGATCAAGCGCTGCGCGTTGGCCGCGATAACATTGACTGCACTCTTCCTAGCGGGATGCAGCCAGCCGACGCCCGTGTTGCGGCTTGCGACAACGACCAGCACTCGCGATTCCGGATTGCTGGATGTGCTGGTTCCTGTGTTTGAAGCAAAACATCAGTGCCGCATTGATGTCGTAGCAGTGGGCACAGGCGCCGCCTTAAAACTTGGCGAGGCCGGTGATGTTGACGCCGTGCTTGTTCACGCTCGCACAGCAGAGGAAGCCTTCATGAAGGCCGGGCACGCGATTCGACACGAACCCGTAATGCACAACTTCTTCTTAATCGCCGGTCCCAAGGACGATCCCGCTCAGGCAAAAGGCAGCGATGCTGTAGCCGCCTTGAAGAACATTGTCGAGGCAAAGCAGCGGTTCGTGTCCCGGAGTGACGACAGCGGAACTCACAAACGAGAATGCTCACTTTGGGACTCAGCGGGCGGGCGACCAAAATGGGAAGGCTACGTCGAGAGCGGACAAGGCATGGGGGCGACTCTGATCATTGCTGACGAGATGAATGCGTATGTCTTGACGGACGAAGGCACATGGTTGAAGCAAAGCGGCGACTTCCGACTTGTCCAGCTTGTCACCGAATCCGATCAATTGAGGAATCCGTATGCCATCATGGTCGTCAATCCTGACAAGGCTCGTGGTGTCGACGCAGACTTGGCTGGGAACTTCGCTGATTTCCTGATTTCCGCAGAAGCTCAACAGCTAATCGGAGATTACCAAATCAACGGGCAAGCGCTCTTTCATCCCGACAGATTGAAAAGGGATGCAGTCCAGAATACTCAACCGTGAGTGGGATCAGACTAGATCGCGAACGTAGTCGCGATGCTCGAGGAGGTACTGCGGGCGACCGTTGAAATCGGGAAGCTTGATGCTCGAAACGTCGATTCCCAATTGGCGATAGAGCGTTGCGAACACTTCTTGGTAGTGGATGGGATTGTCCTGAGCGACTTCGCCCAAGCGATTTGTTGTCCCCAACATTTGTCCCATCTTGAGACCGCCGCCGGAAAGTATACAACCAGAGACATGCGGCCAGTGGTCTCGACCACCGTTCGGGTTGATTCGCGGCGTGCGTCCCATTTCGCCCCAGACGACCAATGAGACGTCATCGTAAAGGCCGCGTTCTTTCAAATCGTCGACAAGGGCAATCAAGCATTGCTCGAGCCGCGGCAAGTATTCACGCAGCTGCATGAAGTTGTTCTTGTAAGCCAAATCGCCAGCTTTTCGGCAAGAGTGCGTGTCCCATCTTCCGAACGAAATCGTCACACAGCGGGCACCCGATTCGACCAGCCGCCGAGCCATCAAGAAGTCTTCGTTGTGCATGGGCGAGCCATCGTCCACAGGATCAAGCGATCCCTTGCCATAACGCTGGCGGACCTTCGGGTCTTCAAGCTCAATATCCAACGCCTTCAACAAACGATTCGAGGTCAGCACTTCCATGGCTTGGCGAGTGTAGAGGTCCACGCTATCCATCACGCCGGAGGAGTCGACTCCGCGCCGGAAACTGTCGAACGCCGTTCGCAGTTGCCGTCGATCATTAAGCCGATCCAGAGTGATGTCGTTCAGTGCCATGTTGGCGCGATCCTCGCCAGCCGGACGGAACGGGGCATGAGCCGCTCCGACGAAGCCGGGACGACCGGGATCTTTCCAACCGTTGGGAGTCGGATGTGACAGACTGACGAAAGGCGGCACGCCAGCGTGCACGGGACCTTCCAACTTGGACACCGCGGAACCAAGACATGGTTGATTGCGGTCCAAGGCAACTTGATAGTTCCAACCGCTGTAACAGATCTCAGACCGGTGCTCGTTGATGGCGCCGACGAGTGAGCGGATGATTGTGAAATCTTGCATCCGCTGCGCGAGCCGGGGCATGTGCTCGCAGATTTGTATTCCAGGAACCGATGTTGCGATCGGATTGAATTCGCCGCGAATCTCACGAGGAGCATTCCGCTTGAGGTCCCAAATGTCGAGGTGAGAAGGACCGCCTGGCAAGAACACCATGATCACGGATTTGTGTCGTTGCGGATTCGCGGAAGCGTCCTCGGCCTTCAATAACCCGGTCAGCCCGAGTCCACCCATGCCGAGACCGCCGATCTTGAGAAAAGATCTTCGTGAGACTCCGTCGCAAAACAAATGTTGGTTGCCGAGGATATTGAGCATATCGTGCCGAATTCTATGGTCTACGAATTATCAAGCCGTCCGCGAGATAACTCTAAACAGTATAGATTATCGACAAATACAAAGCCAATCCCGAGATGTAAGTTAACTGGGTGGGCTAAGTTGCGTAACTTTTGTAGCGGAGCGACGTCAGCCGACGTGCTCGTTGTATTCTGGATTATTCACCGGACGACTTGCACTGTTCCGCTCCAAGAAAGCCCGCCTAATCCTCATCAGACATCGCGAGTTTGTGTTGTATCAAGCGGCTGTTGTAGAACGCGATCGTTTCTTTCCGTCGCAGCATCCCGAGCAGCTTGCCGGAATCTTCAGGGTCGAAGACGGGCAACTCGTCCACGTTGATCGACGTGAAGCGGCGCAGTGCTGTGTTGAGATCGTCCGTGGGTAAGACGCTGACGATGTTGGTGATCATCACATCGCGAGCCACCGCCAAGTGCCAGATGGTTTCGTCGTAAAGGTAAGAACGCACGTCGTCTGCCGAGAAGATTCCCACTACGCGGCGATCGCTATCGATCACTGGAAAATACTGTTGATGCGTCTTGGCAAGTGTGTGGACGATTTCATCCAGTGACATCGATTCCCTGATGTATGTCAGTTGTGGATCCTTTCGATAGACGTCGGCCACCTTGATGCCCTCTAACACATCCACGATGAAATCACCGCGATGGGCGGGTGACTCGAGCCGCGTTTTGACCTGTTTTTCATAAAGCGTCCAGCGCCGGCAAAACAAGAAGCACAACGTCGAGACCCACATTGTTGGCAGCAGCAACTGATAATCACCGGTCATCTCGGACACCATGATGATCGTCGAGATCGGGGCATGAGCAATGCCGGCAAAGAACCCCGCCATGCCAATGATTGCATAAGCTCCCGGGTCTGTTTCGAAGCCAAACAAGTGGTTAAACCAAAGTCCGATTGCGGCGCCGACGCAACCACCAATCACCATTGACGGCCCGAAGACTCCACCAGAACCACCTGAACTGATCGTGCATGACGTCGCGACGATCTTGCCCACGGCAATAATCAGCAGGACTTTGATGCCAATCTGATCGGGGTTCTCGACGGCGGTTTGGAGAGCTCCGTAACCGGTTGAAAGAATGCCAAGAGCCACGGGATCCTTGCCAACAGCAAAGTACAACCCGATGCCTGTCGCCGATGCCAAGACCGCACCGATCGCCGGTCGAAAATACGGCGCGACGGGAAGTCTCTCCATCAATCGATGAGTCCCGTAGAACACGTTGATGTACAAGATGCCTACTAGAACAAGTGCTAAAGCCATCACTGTCATCGGAATCAGCTCGGCAAATGACATCAACCGATAGTGCAGGTTGTCTCCGAACAGCGGTGTAAAGATTTCGGCATCGCTGCCGCTTGGCATGATCAGTGTCAGCAGCAATCCGTAGACGCTGTAGCTGACGATCGAGGAAATTGCTGTCGGCACGATGACGTCGGATTCGAGGTCCGCGTCTTTGTAGAGGATCTCGCCGGCGAACAGTGCACCTGCCAACGGGGCTCGGAAGATGGCACCAACGCCGGCTCCCATTCCCGCCGTCAACATGATCCGGCGGTCGCGATCAGACAGATTCAGTCGGCTCGCCAGGTAAGAACCGAAGCCCGCGCCGATTTGAGCAATGGGACCTTCTCTTCCTGCCGAGCCCCCCGTGCCCAGCGTAATTGCCGAAGCGATCGTCTTGACGATGGGAACTCGACTTCGAATGACTCCGCGTTTGTTGTGGAACGAATCGATGGCTGCGTCGGTCCCGTGCCCTCCCGCTTCCGGAGCAAATCGCCAGACCAGCCAGCCCGAGGCCAAGCCACCCAGCCCCATCACCAACGTGACAAGTCCCAACGAGATCTCGGAACTGGTCACATGGAACAACGACAACTCGCCATCCGCCTCGGCCGGGGCAAAGCCAGAAACCGTGAACAGGGCGATGAACACGACAAATTGCCCAAGCACTTGAAACAGAACCGCGCCAACGCCGGCGACAACTCCCACCAGAGAAGACAGCACGAACCACTTGCCGGTCGAGCGAAAGTCGAAACCGTTTATGAAGTTCTCGATTTTACGAAACAGTGGCATGGCGGTTCACGCTGGGCGGGAATTGGACCCGGAAGAATACGATGGGCAATTGTCACGGTTGTAGCATCAATGATCGGTGAAGCAGTATCCGATGATTTCGCCGAAGCGAACTTGGCTTTCCGATCAGACAACCGTGGCGCGGTAGAAGTTCTCGCACCCCGTGAGTTTTTGGGGTGGTGAAAAAAGAAGCCCGGCTTTTTGAAAAAGCCGGGCTTCTGCTATACGGCTTACAGTTCTAATTCCACAATACGCCGATTTCCCGTATCTGCAACCCATACGCGGTGTTTTGTGTCGATTGTCAGACCCCATGGCGTCAAGAACTGGCCACTGTCGCCGCCAGTCGACCCGAATCGGCCCAGCAGTCTTCCCTCAGGACTCAATCGTGTCACTCGATTTGCACCATATTCGACGACGAAGAAGTCGCCGTCGACGCTGCGGGTGATGTCGTACGGATAGTGCAAGCTGGCAGCGTTCTCACCCTGCTCGGCGCCCAGCAATCCAATGAACTCGCCTTCGTCCGTGAAGACTTGGATGCGATTGTTGAAAGCGTCGGCTGCGTAGATCTTGCCATCGTGCCAAACCATGCCGCTAGGTCGCTGAAACAAACCGGGTTCTGTTCCGTGTCCGCCCCATTGCTTCAGGAACTTGCCTTCGACACTGAATTTTTGAATTCGGTTCTCGCCGCCATACTCGGAAACGTAAAAGTCCTGGTCGTCGTCTTGAACGATGGCGACCGGCCAAATGAACTCGCCTTCAGCTTCACCCTCTTTGCCCATCATGCTCTTGACGTCGCCGTTCTTGGCGAAAAACACCACGCGGTGGTAATGAGTGTCGGCGACAGCGATGCGACCGTCTTCGAAAACGCAGATGCCTTCCGGTCGGCCGACGTCGTATTCCGGCATGTGCCAAGACGCCTGCATGTCGCCCTCGGCCGAGTAGACCAGCACGCGGCCGCCGTTGTCGAGCACGTACAAAGTGTCGTTCGGACCAACCGTCATTCCCCGCGGAGCCGGAATCTTGAGTCCGTCAGCCGGCATCGCTTTGTGACGCACGTTCTTGACATCAAGAACCGGTTCGTCGCCGCTTGTACAGCCAATCAGAAAGACGACTGAGACGAACAGCACCGTGAATCGGGATTTCGGAAGAAGGTGTTTCACAGATTTCAAATTTCAAATGGCGGATTTCAAATCTCAGATTCCAATTGCTAATCACTAACGGCCAGCCAAACGTGATCACCCGCATTCAACTCGCTCACAGCCGGTCGATACACGCATTCCCGCTGCCGCCTCGCTTCCACATGTTCCACCGTAACGTGACAAACGCTACCGGCAAACGTCGAACTCAGCACGACTAGCATCCCATCTTCGCTGGGTTGAATCAATAACCGTTCCGGCCGAACGCAACCGGCGTCCTGACTGGCCGAGCTAGCGAACCACACGGGCCACTCGTCGCCATCGAACCAATTGCATGCGCCGAGGAACTCGGCCAACTCCTTAGATTCCGGCTGATCGTAAAGTTGTTTAACGGTCCCGTTGTAAACGATGCTCCCATCCTTCAAACAGATCGTGTGCTCGGCTTCACGCAAAACTTGCTCGGGCGAATGAGTGGCGAAGACCAGGCTTGTATCGTTGTTCCGGCAGTGCTCGCGAACCACTTGCCAATAGGCTAGTTCCCGAGCCGGATCAACATGCGAAAGCGGCTCATCCATGATCAAGACCGCGGCATTCGACGCCAACGCACGAGCAACCGCCAACCGCGATCTTTCCCCCCGCGAAAGATTCTCCGGCCGACGATCTGCGAGTGACTCCAAATCGAACTTCTGAAGCAAGATGTTGGGATCGGTCTCGGCATCCACCTGCCGCAAGTGTTCAGCCACCGTGCAATGCGGCCACAGTCCATCGTTTTGAGGAACCCAGAATTGCTCCAAACGCTCAGACGCCGCTTCGCCGGCATTGATCGAACCAGCATTAGAACGTTCGAAGTTAATCAGCAGGTTCAGCAAACTAGTCTTACCGGCTCCCGAGAACCCAATGATCGCCGTAACCCCACGCTGAATCGCCCCACTTACATCCTGCAACCGCGCACGAGAATGCCCCGGAAGCGAAACAGACTGAAAGGTGAAAAGAGGTTGAGCCATTGAGCTGTTTGAGCATCGCTTTGCGGCACGTCAATCAATTAGAGGAGGAAGAATTAGTCATTAGTTATTTGTCATTGGGAAGAAGACGGATTCATGAGCGTCCTCTCCCCAAATAACAAATGACTTATGACAAATAACTATTGACTAATTCTTCCTCCACTTCTAAGGCGAAACCGTCTTAACAATGCGAAAACCGATCATCGGAGCGCGGCTGGTCCAGTAGACCGGCGAACGAGCCGCGGAGCGGATGTTGGAGGAGCGGTCGCCGGCTGAGCCGCCTCGGATGGTTCTGTCTTCTGCGGTACCCATGTTGGGATCGGTAATGTCTCGATGATAGACATCGTGGCACATTTCCCAGACGTTGCCATGCATGTCGAACAAGCCGAAACGGTTCGGCTTTAGTTGGCCCACTGGTTGAGGGCCTTCCGTATTGAAGATCCACCAGGCGTACTGGTCGGTCCACTTGGCCGAGTTGCTGAAACTGCGGAACGATGTCGTGCCAGCTCGGCAGGCGTATTCCCATTCGGCCTCTGTGGGAAGTCGGTAGCCGGTCTTCGACTGCCAGTCATCGGGCACTGTCATTCCTTCCTTGATGTCGGCAAATTTCGGATAACACATTTCGGTCTCATTGATGCCCTCGGCTTCCGAAAGCCAGCGGCAGAACTTGACGGCTTCCAACCAAGACACGAAGTCGCGCGGCTCGGACTTCAGTTTTCCGTCGTCATCGTCTTCTCGGCCCTCCAAATTATCTGGGTTCGCGTCCAGGAACTTACGGAATTGCTCATAGGTTGTCTCAGTGGTGGCGATGGCAAACGGTGTCTTCAGCGTGGCCGTCTTGGGAGCTTCATTCAGGAATCGCTTTGGGTCCGTCAGTGGTGACCCCATTTCAAATGGTTGCGAAGGTCGAAGAACGACCATTTGTTGCCCCAACGAATTGATGATCATGCGTTTGTTGGTTACGGGAGGGATTTTGACCTGCATCCATTTGTCAGCAATCCGATTGATGGCGACGTGCAAAGCGGCGTCTTCGGACTTTTGCTGCCACTTCTCGACGTAGATTGTCAATAGCGGTTGCCCAAGTCTGTCAGCAACATCCTTTCGATCATATTCGCCGACGGCCTGCAACAAGATCGCACGATCGGAATCATGGAGCTTGGTGTTCATCAAGTAGTTGATCAGAATACCAGGGGAAACATTGGAGCTGGGGAATCGATTGACCAGCTCGGTTTGCAGTGACGGATCGGCTCCATTTTTCAACAGCGGAAAGATCAGGTCGCTTCGCCCAAACCTCATCAAGACAATCGCCGCATTCGCCTTGCGATTGACAAGCCGGTCTTCGGCGGCCGCGATCTCGTCAGCGTTCAACGTGGGATCACTCTTTTCGTCAAGCACGGGAATCAGACGCTTTATGATCGAATCTCTGTTGAGCTTTCTGAGTGCAGCGAAGAGTGGTCGAAATTGAATTTCGTCAGCGTCCAGAATCAAATTGATAAGCGGGGTATACTCGTTCTTCTGAAACGCGGCTAAGGCAACGGCCGCCATTTGACGCTCGTTCGCAGTGATTGTTTGATCCGCGAATTTCTTGCGGAGCTCGCTTAGCAGCGATGTCTTGATTGGTTGTAAGCCACGAATCCAACCGAGAATGGTCAGCGGGTTTTCTTGAACCAGTAGATCAACGACGCGTGTTGAGAAATCTTCCCACTGTTCATTGAGCGGCTCAAGATACGCCAGTGCTGCTGCCGCTGGAAGGACGTGTTCGTCAGCGGCATCGGGGGCTAACAAACGTGAAAGCTCCGGGCCCAGAACCCTGTTGCCTTCAAGGCTGTGGCCGATGGCGATTGCTTCGTCGGGCGAGGCTTGCCTGAGATACAGTTCCAGGTAATCGCTGACCTCTCGATTCTTCTTGGAAAAGTGAGCCAGTGCGATTGCATAATTGATCTGTTTTTCGCTGCGGGCCTCACCAGTCTCTCGAAAACGGCGCAACAATCTGGGAACAGCCCAGCGTTTGACGGTCTCTAATTCTCTCGTCACGTCGTCGAATTCGGCCATGTCGCTGTTTTCGACGAAGTTCATCAACTGCTCTGTATATTTTCGGCCTGTGTATTCGTAGTAGGTGCCGACGATCAGCAGAGCAAGAGTCACCGTCAGCGATGTGCAAAGCCGGTGAAACTTAGTAGCTGCGGTCATCATTCGCCACTCGGGCTGACTCCAACGTTCCTTATCCGTCAACGTGCGAATGCGTATCCATTCCAAAAGTGAAGGCAACTGCTTGCGTTCGGGATTTTTGTTCCAAAGCTCTGATCGTTCGGCCAAACGGATTTCGGCGCGGCCGCGAATCGTTGCCTTTTGTTTGTCGGATAGCCAAGTCCGCAACGATGGCACCAGATAGTCGTGAGCCAACTGGTAACAGCAATCGTCGGTCGACACTTCCTTAGAATCAGTGGCAACCTCACCGCTGGAGAGATCGATGGGCGTCACCATCCGCATTTCGATGTCGAGGATGTGCATCAATTCCGAGAACGCTTTTGGTTGTTCTTCGTAACCGGCGATCTTTTGCAATTCCTCGCCCTGGCGAAGATGGCCCTTGAAGTCCGCGCCGCTCTCTGGCAAGAGTGCTCGCAAGACGTTGCGTGCCGCTTCTTCGTGCTGCTTCAGGCGAGACTTGATCGAATCGGCACCGAATTGAGATTCCAAGTACGTGAGCGCGACGCCTTCCATGCCGCCCAATTCCGTCAGCGTCGCTTGATTCCAGTCCTTGTCTTTGACCATCAGTGCGAACAGCGAGAGTTGGATCGAGATGACCTTGCCATCGGTTGCCAGGCTGGAAACGGCTTCGTTGATGAAACTTTCCTGGGCTTCGGTCATGTCCTCGAACTTACTCGGCAGCCGCTCATAAGCTCGCCCAAATTCTTTCAACACTTTCGCGGAATGTTCCAGATCGAATAAGTCCACCAACGCACTGTTTTCATTCTCGACAATCGGGATTTCCAACTCGCGCAGGAAGCGATTGATGCCAAGCCAGAAGTCATCGCGAACGCTGACGATGGTTTGTAGCCGTTCACCGTCACACTGCCTTAAGGCAATGACCAGATCGTTCGATTCGTTGTTGGCATTGGCGTGCAACCATTGTTCGAACTGATCAATGAAGATGACGATCTTTTGTCCGTCGCTCAGGTATTTGCCGCGGCGAATGTCTGACATCACGTCCATCAGCGCTGCCGCTGGAGGGATGTTTGGGCAGCACATTCGCAGCCGATCCAACAAAGTTGTCTCTGTGTCGTTGGGAGATGCTTCGACGTACACACTCTTCACGTGATCGGCAACTTTTGGCAACACGCCGGCTCGCATGAGTGATGATTTGCCGCAACCCGACGGGCCATAGACGACACCAACGCGAAAAGTGCGAGCCGGATTGGTTTCATTAATGCGTTGCTTCCAGAACCGCACGCTTTCGGGAAGCCCGTCGCGGTCTTGCGGACCCGGCAATAGATGCAAGAAGAAGTCGGAGTCGTAAGCGTCGAAACAACGCAAGCCTTTGGGCACGATCCGCACTTCGTCGTGCATGATGATCGACTGCGCATCTTCCATCATCGAAAGGCTTGGGTCGTCAGCGGCACGGCCGGCTTGTTGAGCGAAACGTTCTGTCAGGCAAGCTCGCAGGTCGTCGGCCATCTCTTTCGTCGTTTGGTATCGGTCCGAGGCTCTCTTGGCCAACGCCTTGACGCAAATCCGCTGCATCTCTCGAGGGATGCGGGCGTTGATCGATCGTGGCGGCGGCACGGTCAACGACTTCACTCGCTTAAGAGACTCGCGGCCACTGCTGCCTCGGAATGATTGCACCCCGGTCAACAACTCGTAAAACACCACACCCAGACTGAAGACGTCGGATCGTCTGTCGACAAGGTGCCCTTCGCCGCGAGCTTGTTCGGGGCTCATGTAGGCCGGCGTTCCAGCCAACCGCACGCCCTTGCCAAAGTCTTCGTCCTTCAGGGCAAGCCCGAAGTCGGTGACGTACGGACGTTTTTCTTTATCAATCAAAATGTTGGCGGGCTTGATGTCTCTATGAACAAGGCCACGTTCGTGCGCGTGATGCAAAGCATCACCGACGATCGCCATCAACTCGGCCGCGTCTTCGAAAGACAGATCTCCGGCATCGATGGCGTCGGCGAGATCTTGCCCGTCGATGAATTTCGACACGAAGAAGCAAACGCCGTTTTCCATGTTGCCAAAGTCGTACGCGGGGACGATGGCTAGATGATCCAATCGGGCCACATTGCGAGCTTCTCGCAAATAATCGTTTTGTCGAGTGATCCGCCGACCGTGAGGCACCTTGATGGCAACCTCTCGCTGCAGTTCCGAATCAAACCCAAGGAACACGCGGCCGAACGCACCCTCGCCCAGAAGCTTGCGAACTTCGTAGCGACCGATCTGCCGCAGCAACTCTTCGGGAATCTCATCGTCGGTTTCAAACTGGTCACGACTGATGTGCGTGGGATCCATCTCCGCGACCGATTCCATAATCGTCGCATCCTCGGTCTCGTCCCGAGGCGTGATTCCGTCCGCGGCGATCGTCGCGTTGATGTCTCCGTCGATGACCGTTTGTTGACCTCCTACGTTTTCCTCGCTTTCGTCAGCGTCCGAATTGTCGCTGGCAACGGTTTCGTCGTAGGACCAATCGTTAATCGGGGCGGCGGCCTCGGTGTTTTCCAGCAAGAGTCGGAGTTGATCGGCATAACGCGGCCATTGGGCCAAGAATCGTTCTAGGTCCGCTTCGACATGAGGCGATTGTTGCTGAAGCCGGAACTCGGACGTTAAGACCTTGATCCGCAAGTCGACATCAGTGGCCGATTCTGGCAACGCATCGAAGTAGTCATCGACGGCGATAGGATCGTTGGCAATCCAGCGGTTTTCTTGGTCAACGAGCACCAGATGCAGGCGTGTTGTCAGCGACTGATCAGCATTGTCTCTTAAGAATTCAAAGACATCGGGGCGGCTGTCCTGTTTCCAAGCCACTGTAAACTGTGAAATCAGTGATTCATTCGTCAACACGGTATGTCCGGACTGCTATCGCACAAAGAAAAGTGAAAACGCCCATTCTCCCCATTTTCTTAGCGACTTTCAATGGGATCCTGAGCGGAAATTAGAAGCTCGGCTCTTCGAAAAAGCCGGGCTTCTTCAAATGCGCTCTGAATTCCACTGGTGCTTGAAACCTCGAGGACACTTCCATGAGCGCTAGTGCAAGACGATGGCGCGGCCGGGGCCTCCGTGGCAACCTTGGATCTTGACCGGTGCGAACAAAAAGTAGGCTCGATCGGGAATCTTTCCGACGTTTTGTAGGAATTCGACGCCGACTATGTTCCTTGAGCCAAGGGCCCAGTACGTCATTAACGCTTGCCGATCGTCGACTCCGCCAAGCGTCGGCGCATCGGTGGCAACGCAGCGAATCCCTTTCTTCGCCAGATACGTGACGGCCGCAGCGCCGACGGCAGGCCATCCTTCGCTCTTTCCGTTCAGCGGGTCTTCCATCAGCTCGACGCCTTCGGGGAATGCTTTCATGTGCTTGTCGATGTGACCGGTGCGGAAGATCACGATTTGGTTGGCTTTGAGGGGGCCGTTCTTGGCTTCGTCGGCCTTGATCAGATCGACGCTGATCTCGGGCGAGGCAGGCCAAGCGTTCGCGTTCGTTGTTCCAACCAACGACGTCGCATCGATGACTCGAGCCCATCCGCATGTTTGCGACAGAGGCACGTCGGCGGTCGTAATCGTGCTGCTGCCGCGAGGACCGAATTTGCGTTCGTACTCTTCTAGCCATCCGCGAACTTCCGGTGCATAGCTTTGCACATCCAGCTTGCCAGGAGGCAACGCATAACTGGGAGGCACCAAGTGAGTGCCACAGTGGCTGTCCATGATGTGGGTGTGATGATAGAGCTGCAGAGTTGCCGCGTAGAGAAAGTCGGCTTTGGTATAACGATGCCGGTGGTTGTCGACACCTTTGCCGGGCCAAGTCAGCGGCATGTCGATGTCCAAAGTGGGTGACAGATCGATGGCCCGTTTGTTTCGGCTGGCATCAATCAGAAACTTAGCGACGTTACCGACGATGGCAAAAGCTCGTGCCTCTCCATATGGCCCACCTTTGTGCTTCGGGCCCATTAAGCAATAAAACGCGCCGGTCGTGGGCAACTTGCCCAAGTTCGTCGCGGCCTCTGTGAAGATGGCGCCGTGTTTTAATGCTGCGTAATGAGTGGGCTCGCCCAGATCCGGGATCGGGCCCATCGTGGGACTGTCCGTTCCGACATGCATGACCTTGCGGACCCCAGCAAGGAACTCCATCGCTTCAGGATTGGGATCGGGCCATGCCGGTGTTTTGCGTTCCAATGGCGACGCCAAGAACCGACGTCCCTCGGGCAATGGACGATAGAATTTGTCGCTGTAATCGCTGCGGACTAGGACAACGTCGCCAAATCGAAACGGGCGATGTTTCTTCTCCCAAGCTTTCAGTCGATCGATCTTCACCAACGGGCTGACGCCATTGGGAGCTTTGTTCAACAAGTCACGACAGTCGACGATGCAAGCCTCACCACCAAACTGCCAAGCTTCAATAGCCTCGGTGAAGTGATGCCCGAACTTGCCCGATTTGGGCATCTTCAATTCAGGACGAACAACGGAGTGCGGCGGCACGTCCATTTGCGTCGCGGTGTTGCCGTCGATGTAAAGTATGTCGGTGTTGTAAGCACTCCGCGGCCCGATGACTCGGTCATGAATAATTCGAAACCTTGGAAAGCCCTGCGGCCAAGTGGACGGATAACCCGGCGCGACCAATAAAGAACAATCGACGAACTTAGCTTCGTCAGCGTTTGCCGGATTGGATTGGCACAGTCCAACGAAGGTGAACAACAGTAGTGTCCGCGAAATGTCTCGAACTGAGGCTCTCATGTGCTTCACTCCACTCAGAAGTAAGATCGACGTGATGCCGACATACTAACGCGAACGACGAGTTGATTTGAAGCAAGTTGGCCGTGTGGAGTAGATGTTCTCGGGGCTACGTGGGTAGAGGGGACCAAATTGTTGATACGCGCAACTTCAAAACTCTTACCCCGGAATGCTTGCGAGATCACCGTTGCACGGTGTCGCATTCTGATTACACTTTTGCCTTGAACCAAAATCAGGGAGCCGATGGTGACGAATCCCACCGACAGCAATGATGTGAAGAGTCTGACATTGTCCGAGCTACAAACTCTGATCGAGACGATGTACTCGAGCAAAGATGAAGCCCGCGGACTGGACGGGACTTTCATGTGGCTCATGGAAGAAGTTGGCGAGCTAGCTGCGGCGCTGCGCGAGGGAAACTCAGAAGAATTGGCCAAAGAATTCGCGGATGTGTTGGCTTGGCTCGCTACGATCGCCAACGTAGCGAATATCGATTTGAATCAAGCTGTGCTGGAGAAATACGGCAACGGCTGCCCCGGCTGCGGCCAGATGATTTGCGAATGCGCTGACAGCAACAAGCCGTAGAAACTAGGCGATCACGTCCCAGACCGGTTCACCCTCAAGACCAATCGGCACCCATTCACCTTCGGGGTCGCGAATCTTCTGGTGAGGATTGATGCCCAACAACTGATAAACCGTCGAAACGTGGTCGGCCGATGAAACTGGGAAGTCCATCGGATAGGCGGCTTGCTTATCACTGGTCCCGTGAATGTATCCGCGTTTGACTCCGCCACCGGCGAGAACAATGAAGCCGCACTGAGTCCAATGGTCGCGGCCACCGTTTTTCGGTTTGACCTTGGGCGTGCGTCCCATTTCTCCCATCAAGATCACCAGCGTCGATTCGAGCAAGCCGCGTTGCTCCAGATCCTCGATCAAGGCTGAATAGTTCTGATCGAGCGTTGGCAAGTTGAAGTTCTTCAACAGCTTAAAGTTGTTGCCATGAGTATCCCACTGACCGGCACCTACCTTGCCATTCAATTGAGACTCGGTCGTCAAGCCGACGAACTTGACTCCTGCTTCGACCAATCTCCTTGCGGTCAAGGTGCACGAGCCGAACAAGTTTCGCCCGTAACGTTCTCGGACTTCGGCTGGCTCTTGTGATAGGTCGAAGGCGTCTTTCGTCTTGCTCGAAGTTAAAAGGTCTAGTGACTTCCGTTGGAAGTAATCCAAGGCCACCGCCGATTTGGAAGGATCCAGTTTGCTGCGATAGTCATCCAGTTGAGTCAGCAACGAACGCCGGCGATTCAAGCGGTCCAGCGTGATCTTGGGCAAACCGTCGATTGCAGGCAACTCGGGCTCGGCCATTGGCACAGGCGGATCGACATAAGCACTGCGTCCCTCGGTCGGTTCGTTGAATTTCGGAGTATACGATGTGAAGAGTGGGTCGTAGGTCTTTCCCAAGAAGCCACCGTAAGGACCGGCGCGGCGTTTGGATTGGCTGTGGCCCGGGTGCGATGGCATCCAAACGAATGACGGAACATCCTTGCTTCGAAGTCCCGTGTATTGCATGACCGATCCGATGCTGGGATGGTCGGTTTGCTTGGCCACGTTATTGATGATCACCGGTCCCGAATAACCGCTGAGAAGATTGTACGGACTGTGCGTATTGTACATGTGTGAGTGCGTGCGGATCAGCGATGACAAGTGCATCGTCTTTGCCGTCAACGGCATGTGCTCGCAAATCTGCAATCCCGGCAACGATGTCTCGATGGGTTCAAACTCGCCCCGAATTTCGGTGGGAGCTTCGGGCTTCATGTCGAACATGTCAAGGTGGCTGGGACCGCCGAGCAGGTTGATTAGGATCACGGACTTCGCGGATCCGTCAGGAGTGCTGGTTGTCTCGGCCTGCAACGCTTCCGGAAGAGTTAAGCCCAGACCCAACGCAGAGATCGCTCCAACTTGCATCAGCTCGCGACGCGTCATTCCGTCGCACAGCCGCGCCGCATGTCCTTGAACCGTCAGCATTTCGGATCTCCCGGAAAGAAACAGCCTCGCTGTTATTATGATCGTCCAAATGACGACGCTTCCATCATATCAATATATCTCGATTCTTGGCACGCCGACTTGGTATTTTGGGCAGCGAAAGTCGCCCTCGTTTTGTGCGTGGTGACTCCACGATTCTGGTCGGCAGGATTTCAAATGACGTCCCGTCTGCTATCATGCAGCAATATCAACAGCCTTTGATTGATAAGTTGATGATCTTCTGCAAGGAGACTCGAAGCGTGAAAACTCTCACACTAAAATCCGCCTGTTTCGGCCAACGTTGGCTGCCCCTGTTTTGTCTCGCCCTGATGTTCGTTGTCTTCGTCGGGCCTCGTGATCATGCCTACGGTCAAGACAACGCGAAGAAAGACGAAACCAAGAAAGAAGATACGGAAAAGAAAGACGACACCGAGAAAAAGGACGATCCGACAGCGCCGAAAGAGAATCCCTTTCCCGGCCGCTTCAACGCACCCGAATTGGACGGTGGAGTCAAGTGGCTCAACACGTCGGCTCCGATTTCGATGAAGGAACTTCGCGGTAAGGTCGTGCTAATCGACTTTTGGACGTATTGCTGTATCAACTGCATCCACGTGTTGCCGGATTTGAAGTTCTTAGAGAAGAAATATCCGGACCAATTGGTCGTGATTGGCTGCCACTCGGCCAAGTTCGACAACGAGAAAAACACCGAAGCGATTCGCGAAGCCATCGTTCGGTACGAGATCGAGCACCCCGTTGTCAACGACGCGAACATGACCATCTGGCGCAAATTCGGAGCCAATTCGTGGCCAACGTTCGTCTTGATTGATCCCGAAGGAAAATATGTCGGCTATATGTCGGGCGAAGGAAATCGAGAACTCTTCGATCGCGTGATCGGAAAGATGGTCGAGTACCACCGCTCGAAAGGCACGCTGGACGAGACTCCGGTCCGCTTCGATTTGGAGCGTGAAAAACTGCCACCGATGCCGCTTCGCTATCCGGGCAAGGTGCTCGCGGACGAGGATGGTGGTCGGTTATTTATCTCGGACAGCAATCACAACCGCATCGTCATCAGCTCGCTAGATGGAAAGCTGATCGACGTGATCGGCACGGGAATGATCGGTGCCGATGATGGTGCGTATGACAAAGCAACCTTTGATCACCCACAAGGCATGGAGTTGGTTGGCGACAAGTTATACGTGGCCGACACCGAAAACCACATGCTGCGTGTTGTCGACTTGGCCTCGAAGCAAGTCACGACGTTGGCCGGAACAGGAAAACAAGCTCGTTTTCGATCTGCTGGCGGCGATTTGAATTCCGCGCTGAACAGTCCATGGGCGCTTTGTCATGTTGAGGGGACTCTTTACATCTGTATGGCGGGACCACACCAGATTTGGAGTCACAAGTTGGGCTCGAACACCATCGGTGTCTATGCAGGTTCCGGACGTGAAGACATTACCGACGGTCCACTGGGCGAATCCGCGTTTGCTCAACCTTCCGGCATCACATCCGATGGCAAGTTCCTCTACATCGCTGACAGCGAAGGCTCCGCGATTCGCAAACTCTCCATCGACCCGAAAGCACCAGTGACGACGATCGCGGGGCCACAAGGCATGCAGCCAGGTCGAGCGCTCTTCGCCTTCGACGACATCGACGAAGTCGGCGCAAAGGCTCGCTTCCAACATCCGCTGGGCGTTGTCTACCACGATGGCACGATTTACGTGGCCGATGCCTACAACCATAAGATTCGCACCGTCAACGCCAAGACCGCCGAGGTGAACTCGTGGAAAGGCAACGGAAAAGTTGGCAAGGGACTGGATCCGCTGCAGTTTTCCGAGCCAGCGGGCTTGAGCATCGGGGGTGGAAAGTTGTTTGTTGCTGACACCAACAACCACCGCCTTTTGACAGTCGACTTGAAGTCCGGCGCGGCTGCTGAATTCAAAGTTGCTGGCCTCGAACCGCCGCCTCCACCAAAGGTGAAAGAGTCGTTCTCGTCAAAGAAGAAACCGATCAGTGTTCCCAAACAGACCGTTAAAGCGGGCGAGGCTCTCAAGTTTGACGTCTCGCTGTTCATCCCCGAAGGCTACAAGCTGAACAAGTTGGCTCCAGTCACTTTCCGTGTCGAGTTCGAAGGCGAATCAACTTTGATTGCCGCTGAGAATCTTGAGAAACGCAAGAAAGCCGAAGCCAAGGAAAAAACAGCGACGTTTAGCGTGCCGCTGGCTCAAAAGTCCGGCACAGCAACCTTGAAAGTGGCCGTCAGCTATCCGTACTGCAAAGACGGTGTCGGCGGATTATGTAAGTTCAATACAGTTCGATGGTTACTACCAATCGAAATCTCTGGTGACGCAACTGCAGAAACCGTGAAGCTGGCTGCTCCGCAGAAATAAGTTCGAGGCAAAGAAGCCGGGCTTCTAACTCCCCTCCTGACGCTATAAGCGTAAGCCTCGTTTGACGTTATTCTGCGAACCAGTTACGATGTTCGCTTCAATTTTGACGGCGAGTTTCTCGCCCTATCCCCATTGTCCCAACGCCTTCAAATCGGGAAGGTGTGCCCTCGAGAGTCGGTTAATCCGCTCTCACATTCAGCGCCGACTCCATCGGCGCGAAGGAGAAATCCTCGTGTCTGAAATCGTCATTCAAGACATCCTTGAAGCCGGAGTTCACTTCGGTCACCGCACAAGCCGCTGGAATCCGAAGATGCGACCCTACATTTATGGGCGTCGCAATCTGATTCACATCATCGACATCAAGGAAACTGTCCGCGGCATCCTGAGAGCCCAACGCTTTTTGCGTTCCGTTTCCTCGCAACGCAGCCTTGTCCTGTTTGTCGGGACGAAACGACAAGCGGCTCAGCCGATCTTCGAAGCCGCCCAAGCCTGCGGAATGCCCTATGTCACCGAACGGTGGCTTGGTGGAACGCTGACCAATTTCCGAACAGTCCGTAGCCGACTGAAGAGATTGGAAGAGCTGGAAGAGCTGGAGTCGTCCGGCGAGATGGCCACTTACTCGAAGAAGCACCAATCGCGACTGATGCGCGAGCTTCGCAAGATTCGTCGTAACTTGGGCGGCATCCGCGAAATGAACCGCATGCCAGAAGCCATCGTTGTCGTCGATCCCAAGAAAGAAAAGAACTGCATCCACGAAGCTCGAATTCTGGGCATCAAGGTTGTGGCTTTAATCGATACTGACTCGGACCCCGATGACGTCGACTTGCCCATTCCCGGCAACGAAGACAGCATTCGCTCGATTCGCTTGATTCTTAGCCATCTCAGCGGCGCTGTGCAGCAGGGCCGAGCCGCGAATCCGGCGGTCGAAAAGGTCCAGGAAGAAACCGAAGAACCAAGAGCTGTCCCATCAGTCAGCTAACACGTGCCCAACGTTAAATGTTGGTCCGCGTGATCTCGAAGTCGGATTCGCAAAACCCTTGGATTTGTGTGAATCCGGCTACACGAGTTTTCTATTGTTGCCTACGCTACGCTCATGCATCCCCAGCGAACCCGCTGGAGTTCTTTGCGGTCTTGAGCTATTGATCTAACGCTGGCGGATTCGCGATTCGCCGCTCGTACATTTTGTTGATTACAAGAGAAAGAAAATTAGGAGTTGATGTCATGGCAGAAATTACAGCCGCCGCAGTCAAGGCTCTCCGGGAACGGACTGACTTGCCAATGATGGACTGCAAAAAGGCACTCGTCGAAGCCGATGGCGACGCTGAAAAAGCCGTCGAGATCCTGAAGTCGCAACACAAAAAGATCATGGACAAGCGGTCCGATAACGTCACCGCTGAAGGTTGCATTGCCTATGCAATCAGCGACGATTGCTCAGCCGGCGCAATGGTCGAGTTGCAATGCGAATCGGCTCCGGTTGCGGCAAACGACGAATTTATCGGCTTGGCAAATCAGTGCGCGAGCCAATTGTTGAATGGCCCCGGTGCAGGCTCGACAGACGAGCTACTCGACCAAACTCCCGACGGAAGTGACGCCACGCTGCGTCAGACTTGGGAAGAGTTGGTCAACAAGATTCGCGAGAAGATCGTACTCGCCAAAGTACTCAAGGTTGATGGTCCCGTCGCTGGCTACGTGCATCACGATGGCAAAACGGGCGTCTTGTTCCAAGCGTCCGGTGAATCGAGCAACGCGGACATCCTTCGCGACGTAGCAATGCACATCGCGGCACTAAAGCCAACGGTTGTGGCCGAGAGCGAATTGGATCAAGCCGACGTTGAAGCTGAGCGTGCTCGGTTGAGCGATGAAGCAAAGGCGACAGGCAAGCCTGAGAACATCATCGAGAAAATCGTCGATGGTCGTATGAAGAACTTCTACGTCGATCAAGGCGTCTTGCTCCATCAAGCTTTCGCGAAGGAAGACACCAAGACTGTCAGCCAAGTGCTGGCCGAAAACGGTTACACTGCCGTCGGCTTCACGCGCTGGATACTCGGCGGCTAACGCGACAGAATATTCGAAGCCGGTCGTTTGGCCGGCTTCGCTCTTTTCTATCCCCTCCTGTTGTAATCGAAATGGCCAAGATGACGGAAAACTCAACACAGCCTGGCGACAACTTAGTGCCTGCCTACGAACGTGTCTTGCTGAAGATGAGTGGAGAAAGCTTTTGTCGGTCTGGCGAATCCGGCATCAGCATGGCCGAAGTCACTACCATTTCAGAGCAAATCAAAAGGGTTGTCGAATCGGGCGTGCAGCTGGCCATCGTCTGCGGCGGCGGCAACATTTTGCGAGGAAAACAATTCTCGGAAGTCAGCGCAGCCATCAATCCGGCACAAGCTCACTACATGGGCATGCTGGCAACCGTGATCAACGCGTTAGCACTTCAAAACGCTTTAGAAAACGTTGGCGTCTCAACACGAGTCCAATCAGCAATCCGCATGGAAGGCGTTGCCGAACCGTTTATCCGCCGACGTTGTGTCCGCCATCTGGAAAAGGGCCGAGTCGTGATTCTGGCTGCGGGAACTGGCAGTCCCTTCGTCACGACGGACACGGCCGCAGCTCTTAGGTCGCGAGAGATCGAAGCCAACGTGTTGCTCAAGGCAACGAAAGTTGACGGCGTCTATGCCGAAGACCCAGTGAAGAATCCTCACGCCGTTCGCTACACCGACATCACGTTTCAAGATGTGTTGACTCAAAACCTGCAAGTCATGGATGCCCAAGCGATCCATCACTGCAAAGAACACGGAATCCCCATCGTCGTGTTCAATTTCCAAAAAGAAGGAAATATCGAACGAGCAATCGCAGGGGAACGCGTCGGCACTCGCGTTGTGACTTCAATTGACGAGGCCTCGTAGGCGGGCGAGTTTGTGCTGTTTAGAACTCGTATGTCTTGCCCGGTTCGCCGATCGATAGATTCGGCATGTTCAGCTCGTCAAGTTCCTTCAGGATGGCATCCTGGAACGCAGCCTTAATATGGATGGCGATGAAGTCAGCATCGACTTTCAGCTTCTTGGCTTCTTCGACGAACATCGCTGGCGTGAGGTGTCCCGCTTTATCCGCCAACCAATCCATGTGATTCGGGAAGCTGGCCTCTAAGAACACCGCCTTCAGGTTTGGCGTTTCGCTGGCAATCTTCCAAATCTCTTCCGTTGGACTCGTATCAGAAACCAACGCGAAAGCTGACTCGCCATCGGAAACAACAAAGCCAAACGCCGGGATGACATGATTCAATTCAACGGGAGTAATCTGCAAACCGTTGATCTCGATCGTTTGATGGTCTTTGACTTCGACTAGCTTTAGGAAAGGAGTCTCTTCCATCGACAAACGAATCATGTCTGGCCAGACACGATCGTTGAAGACATCGGTTCTTAGGCTTTCAAGAACGGTAGCGCTGCCATATACCGTTGGGCACTCGGGATTGGGTGCGTAGACATTATCGATGAATATGGGAAGCGAGGCCGTGTGATCAATGTGAGTGTGGGAGAGAAAGACGTGCTCGATCTGGCGTTGCTCGTCAATGGGCGAAATGAAGCCGATGCATGCAGCATCCAATGACAGAAAGTCATTGATGACATACGACGCCAGCACTTGCAGCTTGTCGCCAGACCCAACAGATGATTGGATTATCTTAACTTTCACGGCTAACGACCGTCCTATAAACGGGAAGCGCGGCCCGCGCGTTTAGTGCATGATTGTTGTTAGGATCAATTCCCGGGAGTTGTTCTGAATCCACAATCGAGAGAGTGAACCTCTGACCTGTCCACTCGCAGTATCATCGCCAAATCAGGACCCGAAACTGTGAGAATTGCTCGACTTTTTCCTGTTATACCGATTATAGGGCCGTTCAAAGGACTCAATCTCGCTGAAAATCCAGCGCCCACCGTGGATTTATTCAAGTTATTTTTTGCTGAGCTTAATGACGCCATTCCAATCTTCCGGCGGCTCATACGAGTTCTGTGCGATATGTAAGTGCATGAAATCCTTCCGGCGATCTTCTACCGGTAAGGTGTCAAGCTGTTCCAGTGCCCCGCTCCAATCGCCGTCGTTGAACATTTTGAGCGCGGCTTCATAGAGTTGGATGTTTTCGTCGGTGATCGAGCCGTCTTCGGAGACAGGCGGTAACAGTTCGGCGACGGTCATCGCCGTCTTCATGCCCGCTGGAATCACGCGAATTAAGTCTCGAACACGGCCTTGTTCAGGTGTCAAATTCTCCCGAGCATAGATCGCTGTTTCCTCGTCGATGAGGATCGATGCCCGTAGCTGCTTCGTCATGGTCTCGAGTCGAGCACCCATGTTGACGACGGGACCAAAAGCCCCCACCTTGATCTGCTCGGTCGTACCAATTCGTCCAGCGATTGCACGGCCGTAGGCGATACCGATACCAACCTTAAATCCTGTTAGTGAGCTTTTGTTCTTTTCGGCTTCTACAAATGTCCGTTGGACCTGTAGAGCCGCCAAGCATGCAGAGAGTCTGTCGGCTTCATTCGCTTGGGGCCAACCCCAGAATCCCAATGCGGCATCGCCTTGGAAGTCGGCGATTACACCGTCGTACTTGATGATTCCCGTCGTCATAACGCCCAACGCGTCGCTGACGCGGTTCAACAATTCGTAGAGGTTGCCTGATTGTTCAGTCGCCTTCGAGAAGCCGCGAACGTCACAGAACAAGACCGTGATGTCGCTCTCTTTGGGCTCGAGTGCCGATGCCGACGAATCGGCACGCACATGTTCCATAACAGTGGGCGAGAAGAATTGTGCCAAGCCAGCCTGAGTTTGCTCCAACACGCGAACTTGCCGGATCGCCGCGATGAACTCAGCCAGCATCTCGGTGAATCGCAAGTCACCTTTCAGGTCGTCTTCAGAGACGATTTCCGAGGAACTCATGCTTCCGCCAAATTGGCCTGAGACGTACAAACACCAACCCTTGCAGGCTTCTTCTTTGATCGGGATACAGAACGCCCAATCCAAATCCCCACTGATCGTGAACGTTGGATCAGACTCGTCACAGTCTTGCCAGACGTGCATGATGCCTTGTTGCTTCTGCAATGCAGCCAAGATCAGACGTCGACTGGGATTAAATCGCCCGATGTCTTCCGCGCGACTGTCCCACCGCATCATCGTCGGTTTTTCCGCCTTTGTGGGATCCTCGTCGTATTGCACGACGGCGGCGGCATCAGAGTGCGGCATTGCTTCCAGTAGCAAACTGACAAGGCCCTGCGCGATCTCTGCGTCGCTGTTCGCTTCGGAAATCGCCGACGGTAGCTTCGAGAGCACTTCCAAACGGTGGTCGGCGTTCTTGAACTTGAATTTCTTGAGTTCGTCGGAGCGGTATTGATGTTCTTCAAGCGGTGATGGCGAGGCCTCGTTAATCTCGGCCGCAGCCAATTGAAACATCGTCTTGCCGATTCGGAATTCCTCACCGGCACCAATTGTGAATTCTCGCTGATTGGTTTCCTGGTAGTAGATCGGGTTGCGCGCCGCTTCGAGCCGGCGTACGGTGAGACGATTTCCCTGCAAGGATAGCTCAGCATGCTCGCGAGAGATGAGATCATCCCACGGCACTGCCCATCCATTACGCGGAGCTCGACCTAACCGCACGACTTCATCGGGCGGGAGCGGGCGTCTCCAACGCTGCATGTCTTCTGGCCCAGAAACTACCAGTTCAGCCATTCAAATCGCCCTCAGGATTAAGAGCACACACGTAGAATTGTGTTTGAGACACTTTTCAATCGAAGATTGAAATCGAGAAATGTACTCAAACGCAGAATTGCGTATGTGCTTATCAGCCAAGACCTCTTGATTAATCGATATGATCATTCAGGATAATACTGCAAACTGAATGCTCTATGCAAGATACACTAACACTTTGTGGCCGACTCCGTCTCGATCCTTCCAAGAACTTCCTCAATGCGGCAATTGCGAAGGACAGGACTAATGGGAAAAACCAACCGGTTAGTTAAAATCTGTGGGCAAGCCATCCACTTCGGCATCCGGTGACGCGACAACCCAAAAACGGCGCCGATGGAATGAAATCTCAGTCGTTCCAACAATTTGATGCGTCAAAAAAGTGTGTGAAAGAGCCAGCATGACTAGCGGACACAGTTGGGAGGAAGAGCGGTTGCGGGCGTTTCAGACGGGTTTGTCGCAATGGTACCAAGCCTCTGGCCGTGATCTACCTTGGAGAAGAACCAGCGATCCTTACCGCATCTGGATCAGCGAAATCATGTTGCAACAGACCACTGTCGCCGCCGTCATTCCTTACTTTGAGCGATTCATGAATGAGTTCCCCGACATCCAGTCGCTCGCAAATGCTGACGAGCAAGATGTTCTCAAGCTGTGGGAGGGGCTCGGTTACTACAGTCGAGCCCGAAACATTCACAAGGCTGCGAATGTCATCATCGGCCAATTTCATGGAGTCATCCCGAGTGATCCAGCGGAACTGGAACAGTTCCCGGGAGTTGGACGATACACGGCAGGCGCGATCGCCTCGTTCGCTTTCGACCGCAAAGCCCCCATTGTCGAGGCGAACACGCTGAGGCTCTATTGCCGTCTGATGGGTTACGATGGCGACCCTCGTTCATCAGCCGGACAGAAGCAACTTTGGCAGTTTGCTGAGCACGTACTGCCCGATAATTCACCGGGCGACTTCAACCAGGCCATGATGGAATTGGGGGCCACGATTTGCTCGCCGGCCGAGCCCGATTGCGAAGAATGCCCGGTTTGCGCGTGCTGCCGGTCCTTTCACGATGGCACGCAAGCAGAGATCCCCAAGTTAGCAAAACGTCCGAAGGTCACTCCCTTGATTGAGGCCACTGTGGCGATCTTTCGCGACGGGAAAGTCCTACTTTGGCAAAATCAACCGGGTGAATGGTGGTCTGGCCTCTGGGGCTTTCCCCGATTCACGGCTCCCTGGAAGAGTGAGTTGCCTGATCAACCCGGAGCCGCGCTGCCAATACGCGTCAACAATCGGCTGGAAAAAACGATACTACAGAAAACGGGCCTAGCCGTCGAAACTCCAAGTTTCATGAAATTGATCCGGCACAGCGTGACTCGGTATCGCATCGCGTTGTATTGTTTCACCGCCGAGTTCGAAGCGGGCGAAGTTGATTGCAACGGACGTCCAACCCAGTGGGTCTCGCCCGAAGAACTGTCTGGGCAACCACTTTCCATGACAGCCCGCAAGCTAGCAGAGATCGTCGCAACGGAATCGTTTAACCCGTAGCCGCAGGCGAGGCTAAGAATTCGAATAACGATTGCTGAATGGTGATTTTTGATTTTCGAAGTAAGAGGTAGTTCACCCTTTCCTTACTTCTTAAATCAAAAATCACCTATCATCAATCGCTATTCAATTTCACTCATACTTCGGAATACTAGGCTCCGGAATCTCCTCAACCAACCGCTCGATAATATCCTCAGACCCAAAGCCTTCCGCCTGAGCCTGAAAGTTGGTCGAGACACGATGGCGAAGTACGGGCACGGCGACTCGTCGAACGTCGGCCAAGGACACGGCGGCTCGACCATTCATGGCCGCGATGGCTTTTCCGCCAGCAATCAAGAACTGACCGGCTCTTGGGCCAGCCCCCCAATCGACCATGTCCTTGATGAATTGCGGTGCCGAGTCGTCTTTGGGCCGAGTGGCTCGGATCAAACGCGTCACATAGCTGATGGTCCGCGGCGAGGCCTCGATTTGACCGATTTGCTTTTGCAGATACAAAATCGCCTTCGACGAGAGCACCTTGCGAATCTCGGGTTTCTCGCCGCTGGTGGCGGACAGAATGCTCTCTTCTTCTTCCAGATTCGGATAGTCCACTTTGACGTTGAACATGAAGCGGTCCAACTGAGCTTCCGGCAAAGGATATGTCCCTTCTTGCTCGATCGGGTTCTGAGTCGCAATCACGAAAAAGGGATCGGGCAGATTATACGTGTTCTGACCAACAGTGACTTCGCGTTCTTGCATGGCTTGCAACAACGCGGCTTGAGTCTTCGGTGGCGTCCGGTTGATTTCGTCAGCCAACAAAATGTTGGTAAACACCGGGCCTTCAACAAATCGAAATTCACGTTTTCCGGTGTCGTTTTCGTCCAGGACATTCGTGCCCGTAATGTCAGATGGCATCAAGTCGGGAGTGAACTGAATCCGCTTGAACGAGACGTCCAAGATCTGAGCGATCGTGCTGACGGTCAACGTCTTGGCCAATCCGGGAACACCCACCAGCAAACAGTGACCGCCGGTAAAGATGGCTGCCAAGATTTGTTCGATGACGGCGTCTTGCCCAACGATGACCTTGTGCAGCTCAACCGTCATCAAGTCCCGGTGTTTTTTGAATTTCTCTAGGAAGTCGTCAAAGTCGCGTTTATCGGCCATGATAATTCCGGTTCACCGATCGCTCGGTGTGCATGTTGTGAAACAGAAAATGTTGCCAGGCAACCATTGGCGATTCTATTGCTGAGTGCACTTTCGGTAAACCGTCGGCAACCGCATCTTGCCGCCCAATTCTCTCGCCCATATACTTCGCGGCGTTCGAGGCATGAGTCTCGATCGAGCCAATAGGCCATGTCTAGCAATTCGTGAGGTTCTTCTTGGGATACTGGGTTGGCTGGGGACGAATCTTCGAGCCCCCAGTAGATCAACCAGCCTGGGGGCTTGAAGACTCGTCCCCAGCCACCTCCCGGATCCTAGCAAGACCTGAAACATCGCCGGCATGGAGGCCAACTTTGAGCGAAGACGAAGTCCAACAATGGAGTGATGACGACGAGTCGGAATGGCTTCCAGAAGACCTGGAGGAGGCCTACCTCCGCGCGCTCGAAGCCAACGAAGCGGTCGAATGGGAAATCGCCGCTTCCGAAGCCAATGAAACGGTCGAATCCGAATCTGAAGTAAACGCCTCAAATGATGCTGCGTCTGAAGCGCCGGATGTCTTACCGTTTGGCGAACAGCAAGAAAGTGCCACGGCCGAGGCATCGCAGGCACACCAAACAGTCGAGCCATCCAGCGAATTAACGACGGTTGAGAAATCTGCAGAGCCGCGTGATACGGACACAATGGCAACGGTCGCCGCCAAATCTGTTCCGCGAGTCATGCCGCAGCAAGTCATCGAGGCTGCGTTGTTCGTCGGCGGCATGCCGCTCACCATCAAGAAGCTGGCATCGCTATTTGGTTCCGAAATGGCTGCCGACGATGTCGAACGAATTCTGGACGAGTTGAACGATAACTACGCCACCGAAATGCGACCGTACGAAATTCGTTTGGCCGAAGGCGGCTATCGTCTCGATCTGCGGCCCGACTTCGACAGCGTCCGCAATCGTGTTTACGGGTTGGGTCCCAAAGAAGTCAAATTGTCACGAGAGGCTGTCGAGGTCTTAGCGTTGGTGGCCTATCGGCAGCCACTCACGAAATCGGAAATTGAAAGGCTTGGTAAAGACAATCCAGGCACAGCGATTCGTCAGTTGCTCCGAAGAGAGTTAATCTGCATAGAACGCGGAAAGACTCGAAAAGACGAAATCAAATACCACACGACACCGCGTTTCTTGTCGTTGTTTGGACTGGGCAACTTGGACGAGCTACCTCAAGCCGATGAGTTAAATCTGAAGTAGAGGGCTGAATACCTCTTGCCCGTTCGCTGCGCACCCAACCGTAGCCCGACTCTCTGAGTCGCGTGCCGAATTGCCCGACTCGGAGAGTCAGGCTACTCAGGCAGAGCCGTTGCCGAATACATGTTATTGAGCGACGGATTCATCAAGCCCACGTGGTTATAACGATCGATGCATTGCATCACGAGTTGCTCGTATTCTTCCGCGCGCTCTTCCATGTCCGTCTGATGAGACGCGAGCCAGCCAAATGGTATCTCCCATTCCTCATCCGCGCACAAGAAAGCTCCCGATCGAATGTCGTTTGCTTCCAATCGGCGGCGTTCGAAAGTTGTGGCGGCGGCAAAGTACATCATTGTCGAAGCCGCAAAGGCGCGGAATGAGGAAAGGCTCAGATAGCAGGCTCGCATCAACTCGTCGATGTGCGTCAACGCCTGACGCACGCGTTTTGAATAGAGAGCTAACTGATCGGTTCGTTCGGGACCCTCGAATTGCGTCAAACAATCAGCTAGCAACTCGATGCCACAAAGTGAATGAGCAATCCCAGTGCTATGCAGCGGATCAATGAAGCCGGCTGTATTCGGCAAAAGGGCCCAATCGTCATCAGCAATCGTTTCCTCGAACCGCTGCATTCGACTTGTACGCACCACCCTCTCCGGCGCGACAAGTTTGGCAGTCATCAACTGCCGCGCGATGGATGGATACCGCTCGAGCTGTTCTGCCCACTCGTCTTCGGCCCGTCGATTACTCTCAAGCGGATACTTGTCGGCATCCAGTACGATGCCAACGCTAGTGACGCCATTGTCGAAAGGAAGCTGCCACATCCATCCGCCGTCGA
>PBMZ01000142.1 GCA_002722955.1 Planctomycetaceae bacterium
GTTTGACCATTGGACTCGCGAGGATTTTTGGAGCTATGCGGCTTTCTTCGGACAGCTGAACGTGGGCCGAGCTCAACAGAGCGTGCTACAAATCACTGATGGAAACTCGGGCGAAGTCCGTATTCCTGATGTGGGAAAGGTCGTCAAACCGCGTTACTTGGGCGTCAAAGAAGAACTTACCGAAGCATCAACAACTCGTCGCGATCAATTGGCCAATTGGGTTGCCTCGGCCGAGAATCCATACTTCGCCAAAGCCACGGTAAATCGAGTTTGGGCGTCGCTGTTCGGCATCGGATTGGTCGATCCCGTCGACGACTTCGGTTCTCACAACGCTTCCAGCCATCCCGAAGTGCTCGAGTTGCTCGCTGCTGATTTTGCCGAACCAGGCTTTAACCTGCGTCGCCTGTTTCGAGTTCTCACGAGCACACGTGCTTACCAATTATCCAGCGATGTGGAACAGCAAACGGCCAGAGATCATGACCCGCGACTCTTTCGATCGATGGCTGTGAAGAGCTTGACGGCCGAACAAATCTATCACTGCGTCGACAAGGCCACTTGCCGACGCCAGCTGCGAAACAACGCAAGCCAAGAAGAAATCAACCAGCGGATGCTCGAAAAGACACGGTTTCTATCGAAGTTCGAGGCACCGACTCAACGTTCAATCGAGTTTCAAGCTGGCATTCCGCAAATGTTGACCATGATCAACGGCGAATACATTGCCGACGCCACCAACTTGCAAAAGAGCGATTTGCTGGCCTCAATGCTCGATAGCCCTTTCCTCAAGGATCAGCAACGAATCGATATCCTTTTCTTGGCGACCGTTTCTCGTTACCCGGATTCGGTCGAGAAAGCGAAATTCGGCAAATATGTGACAGAATCGGACGACTCACATAAAGCGTTGGCCGATATACTTTGGGCTCTGCTGAATAGTTCCGAATTCCTCTTAAATCATTGACGATTCATCCCAGTCGATTCTGCATTCACAAAAATGTCCACTGACGAGACACACAGATCACAGCAAGCTCGTTTATCCGATCAAGTGCAAGAGCTGCATGACGCATTGCTCAGCCTTGAGTCTCAGTCGGAACTCTTACAAATTCCCGAGCTCCGAGAACGTGAGTGGTTCGGGTTGCTGACGGAAAAACTGATTCCACAGCTTTCCAGCGAAGCTTTTCTGGTTGTGGCCGTTGTCGGCGGTACGAACATCGGCAAGAGCGTCATCTTCAATCATCTCGCCGGTTCTCGATCCAGCGCAACCAGTCCGCTAGCTTCCGGAACAAAACATCCGATGTGTCTTGTTCCACCCGGTTTCACTGAGTCTTTCGATTTATCAGCGATTTTTCCTGGCTTTGAATTGACCGAATGGGCCGACGCCGACCAACCACTGCAAGAGATTGACGAAGACCGCTTGTTCTGGCGCACCTCGGAAACTCCCGCGAAGACGTTGCTGGTGCTCGATACGCCTGACATTGATAGCGACACCAAAGTCAATTGGGCTCGCGCGGATAAAATCCGGCTTTGTGCTGACGTGTTAATCGCCGTGCTGACTCAACAAAAATACAATGACGCCGCTATCAAGGAATTCTTTCGGAAAGCCGCTTCCGAAGACAAGGCGGTGATCGTCGTCTTCAATCAATGCTTGCTCCCCGACGACGAAGTCTACTGGCCCGTTTGGTTGGAAACGTTTTGCGAAGAGACTGGTGTCGATCCCGAACTCCTCTATATCGCCCCTTCCGACCGACGCGCCGCTGAGGACAACCAGCTGCCGTTCTTTGAACGTACGTGGCCATTCCTGAACGATACTCACACACTCGACCACACGCCGCGCAATCTTAATACAGACCTAGCAAATCTGAAGTTCGCCGAAATTCGAATGCGAACACTGAAAGGCTCGTTGAAGACGATTTCTGAACCCGGTCAGGGTGTGGCTGGTTACCTTGGAGAGATAAGAACTCGCAGCGACGAGTTCGAATCGACAGCACGGCTACTGGCGACTCACAATTTGGCGGAGATTAAGAATTGGCCGCCTGCACCAAACGCCGTCATGATCGCAGCGATTCGCGAGTGGTGGGCTTCACAGCGAGAGGGCTGGCAAGCTTCCGTACACAACTTCTACAACTTCATCGGCAGCGGCATTTCCAAGACTTATGAGTTCGCCAAGACAAAACTTCAAGGAGAATCACTTTCGCCAATCGAGGAATACCGCAACCAAGAATGGGAAGCGATTCTCGGAGCCATCGAAAACGTCTACGAGAAACTGGAATGGTTCCGTGATTCCGGCAATCGCTTGCTGCAACCGCGCCTCGAGAATTTGCTATCGGGAACATCGCGAACGGATTTGATTCAGAAGCTGCAAAGTGCTCATGCTCAGTGCGATTTGGAGCTGGAACTAGAGGATCTCGTCGCCGAGGAATTGAAACGATTTCGTGATGAGAGCCCGCAATTTTACTCGTTCTTTAAGAAGCTCGATTCAGTTGCCGCAGCAGCTCGCCCGGCAACAAGCATTGTGTTGTTCGTCAGTGGATTCGGTCCGGTGGGCGATGTCGCCGGCAACCTGGTCGCGAATTCGATGTTACAAAGCGTCGTATCCGTAACGGGCGATGTCGCGGGCGGCACAATCGCGGCCGCAGTTGGAGAGACCGCGATCAGTAGCACAGCATCGTCAGGAGCTGGTTTCTTAGAGGCAAAGTTCCGCCGCCTTCACGCCAGTTTCACCGCCAGTCGCGCCACCTGGCTTGGCCGTTTGCTGAAAGAAAATCTCTTGGGTGAGTTGCCCGAACAACTGAATCAGGCGGCAACCGTCTCGCAGGTCGCCGAGTACTCGAAAGTTCAGGACCTGACCGCACAATTGCGTTCGTTCGCAAACTCCAAGTGACTAGAAGCGATTCAAGAATGCAAGAATTGCTTCGTTCACCAACTCTGGTTTCTCCATTGGCACCATGTGCCCAGCACCGGGCACTTCGAGAAAATCGCAATCAGGGATCTCGTCGGCCATGGAACGCATCTCGGATGCCGTCGAAATCTTGTCATGTTCGCCAACTATGATCAGTGTGGGCACGTCGATCTTGGATTGCAATTCGGCAGAATCGGCGCGTTCAGCCATGCCGCCGAGTGCCGCCGCGATCGATTCTGGTGGCGTCGCCAAGATGACTGCTTCCAATGACGCAACGATGGATCGATCCGTTTGCTCCGCAAACAATCCTGGCAACATGATGCGGGCACAAGCTTCTGGCCCATGATTTAAGACGGACGCCGCCATCTTGTGCCGGTTGCGAACCTTGTCTTCCTCATCAGCAACGGCTCGCGTATCGCAAAGAATCACCGAATTCAGTCGATCTGCGTGACGCCGCCAAAAGTCCCAAAAGATGTAACCGCCCATCGACAGTCCACAATAGGTGACCGGCTGCTCGATCTGTAATTCGTCCAGGATCGCCGCCAAGTCGTCGGCAAATTGTTCCATCGTCAACTTGCCGGCTGCCGATTCATTCTGACCAAATCCACGAAGATCCGGCGCGATAACACGGTACTTGGCCGACAAGACCTCGATCTGAGCCGACCACATGGAATGACTCAGCGGGAATCCATGAACCAGCAAAACCGGATGCCCCTCACCTTCGTCCACTACAGAAAGTGTTGTTCCATTGATTGCGAGTTGTTTCATCTTGAATCCCACAGAGATCAAGAATACGAGGGCCCTTTTCCACACGGGCACTTATCTCGATTGTCGCATTCACGCTGGTCATCGACAAGCGGGCGGGGTGTCGGTAGCTTAGTGCAGGTGCGCTCAAGGATTTTGGTCTTTATGGCAACAAGCGGCGTATAGTGACCCGACGCGTGAGCGAGGGATTGGTCACTCGCACTTGTAAATGATGCGTATTGTTTGCGAATGTGTGTGACCAATCCCTCGCTGACGCGTCGGGTTACCATCTCCTGCCCAATTTGACAAGAATCCCTGAGCGCACCCGCTTTGACGTGCTGGCAGCACGATCGGCATTCAATGAGTGGAACAGAATCATGCGGTTAGACGACCTGAAACGAACTCTCGAAGAAGCTCGAGACAGCCAACAAATTGGCGAAGCGGTATCGCTGAGAGTCCACCTCCAACTATCGGCTGCTGACGCCAATGTCGCCGAGTCGTGTGCCGCGATCCTTGATTTGGCCAGTACATGCTTCGACGCAGAAGGTCTCAACACGACGATTCAGGAATCAAATGACGGACGTCAGATTTCTCTGCTCGGTCAAACGTCCAACGGCCGCAGTGTTTTCGTGACTGTTGGTGCCGGGGCTGCAAAATCTGCTTACATCAGCTTGCTGCTGGTTGGCAATCATGGAACAGTCGAACTGAACGGCGGGCATCGATTCGATGAAAGGCAATGGGATGCATCGTTGCCGCAGGATGCGGCACACGGTTGAGCCTCAGTTCGCACGCTTCTTTTGAGGCTCGAAATCCGCGACCTCAAGAACGGCTCGGAGGTTGCCGTAGCCACTCGTTACCCACAATGTTCCTGGTAGCGCTTCGAACATGTACGGATACGAGACTTGATCGTCGCGAGCGGCAATGATCGTGTGAGGACTCCATGTCTTGCCGTCATCGTCCGAGAATGCCATTGCCAACTCTTCGCGGCTGGCGCTGGCTGGTATGGACGACCACTGGGGGCTCGATTTGTTGTAGAGACCACCCATTCTGGGATAAGTTTTCCATCCGGTCGGCATCAATCGATTCCACAGCAGCACTAGTCGACCGCTTTCCAAACGCAACAGTTGACCTGGCGAGCTGCTGGCTTGAATCCTGCTAGGTCCCGTCGACTTCCAAGTAACGCCGCTATCATCCGAAAAAGACTGCCAGAAAACGTCCCAATTCGTGCGAATCAGCATCCACAACCTGCCGTCTTTCAGCTCAGCGATTGTGCCCTCGACGGCACCGTCATGATGTCCGTTGCCGCCCAAATCGATGAAATTACTTCTTGTCCATGTCTTGCCATCGTCTTTCGAAGAGTACGAGAGCATCACATGACGGCCTGGATTATTCCAAAGCTGCATCGATGACAACACGATCGTTCCGTTTCGCATTTGAATCATGCGACGCAAGTCACCAGTCCACTCGTCATGGAGTTTCTGTGGTGTCTCCCAGGTCTTGCCGTCGTCCGTACTTCGAGTCACATAAGTCGGCAAACGAGTTCCCGGATCGGCGTCCCGCCGCGCATCGTTCCACTTCCAAACCATCTCCGCGCTGTTGGCGAAAGCCAACACCAACGTTCCATTCGTGGTCCGCACGATATAAGGCCCACTGAGTTCGTACTGCTTCGAATCGACGAAAACCGGTCGCGACTTCGACCAACTCTTACCGCCATCGCTACTAAAAATCGTGCCGCCCTTGTTGAGCGCGAGAATTCGGCCGCCATCCAAATGAACAAACGGCCCGCGCACATCTTGCGGCATCGATCGCACTTTCGCATGAAGCCAAGTCTTAGCGTTCACCTTATCGGCAGCGTTTGCAGTAGCACACGCGAAGAGGACGATCAAAACGACCAGCGTTCTTTTCATTTCCATAGATCCTGATTTGAACGACGAGGACTGTATTCTAAATTCCTTTTCCGCAAACGCCAACTGGTGGCGAAGCGCGATCAGTTCGCGGCACTTGCCCTTCATCGACAAGCGGCACGTCGATCGGTAGCTTATGGAAGGGACATCTGCCGACAAGCTTGCCGTGCCAAGAGTCGTTTCAACAACACAAGGATAGACCATGAGCAACGTTCAAGATTTTGGGGCCTTTGGCGATGGCAAACATGACGATTGGGAGGCAATTCAGCATGCCATCGATGCTGGCGACGGGATTGTCGAATTTCCTCGCGGCAATTTTCGCATCACGAAACCGTTGGTTGTCGACCTTGAGAAACGCAGTCGAACATCTCTCCACGGCAACGGGGGGATTGCAAAAATCTTGATGGATGGCGAGGGCCCGGCAATCGTCCTCAAGGCGACTCATGCGAAGACTGCCGACCCCGATGGCTTTCGTCCTGAAGAGTGGCAACGCGAACGCATGCCGACCATTGATGGGCTGGAGATCGAAGGAACTCACGAAAAGGCCGATGGAATTCAGATCATCGGCGTCATGCAACCAACGCTGACTCGCGTATTAATCCGCAAGGTTCACACAGCGGTCCACGTCACGGAACGGGCAAGAAACCTGCTTATCAGCCATTGCCACTTCTATCACAACACCGGTGTCGGCGTGCATTTGGACAAGGTCAATTTGCACCAGTCGATCATCACGGGATCGCACATCAGTTACTGTCGGCTGGGCGGCATCCGCATCGAAGACAGTGAAATTCGCAACTTGCAAATCACTGGCAATGATATCGAATACAACAACAATCGAGCCTTCAAGATTCCCGATGCTGACGGTGAACCCACGGCGGAGATCTTCATTAAGACCGGCGAAGAAGGAAGCGTCCGCGAGGGAACGATTGCTAGCAATACAATCCAAGCGACCAACAGTCCCAACGGCGCCAACATCCGATTCATCGGTGACGACAAAAAGGGAGACCACCGAGTTGGCATGTGGACCATCACTGGAAACTTGATCGGCAGCCAACGCGTCGGCATCCATCTCTCGTGGGCTCGCGGCGTCACGATCAACGGCAATTACATCTACAGCGGACATCACCGCAATCTGCTCGTCGATCACTCTCGAAACGTTGTCATCGGCCCCAACTGTTTCGGCCACAACCCCGACTATCGAAAGAAGGAATTGGCCACGGGCATCACCTTCGAGGACTCGCAAAACTGCAACATCACGGGCGTCCTAATCGAAGATGCCGAAGCGGGCGAGCACACCGTTTCCGGCACGGTACCAATCGTCCGCAAAGGACTGATCGAGCTGATTCGATGTCGCCGAATGAACGTCACCGGCACACAGGTTCTGGACGGGACTCCCAATGGTCTTTACCTTGAAGACTGCTCCGAAACGTCGATCAACGGCTGCACAATCCTGGACGATCGCGAACCAAAACTGATGGAAACAGCCATTCAGTGGAAGGGCAAAGGCGACGGCAACATGATCTCATCCAGCCGAATTGGCAAGGGAAGCAAAAGCGCCCTCACCGTGCCCGATGGAGTTCGCTTATCAGATAATCTATTGGACTCGTAAGATGCTTACTCAAGAACAAATCGAAACTTACCACCGCGACGGATTCGTCACACCCGATTTCCGATTGCCCGATGATGTGATCCAAGACATCAAGGTTATGCACGATCGATTGGTCGAGCGGAATCCTGAATTCAGCGATTATTGCTCGGCGTTGTTGGCTTATGACACGTGGTTTCTGAATGTGGCGCGAATACCTGAAGTTCTCGACATGGTCGCCCAAGTCATTGGCGAGGACATCGCACTCTGGAATTGTAGTTTCTTCGCAAAGCCGGCTCGCGTTGGAACAAAGACACCATGGCATCAAGACGGCGAGTACTGGCCGATCGAGCCGTTGGCGACTTGCACTGTTTGGATCGCCATCGATACGTCGACAAAAGAAAACGGCTGCCTGCGCGTCATCCCCGGCTCGCACAAGAACAAGCGACTCGCCAGTCACAACAAGAACGATGGCCCCGGTTTGGCTCTGAACCTTGAGCTAGACTCTTCCGAATTCAACGAAGAGGATGCGGAGGACATCATTCTAGAGCCCGGACAAGTCTCGTTGCACGACGTCTACCTTTTCCACGGTTCGGAACGCAACGAGTCCGATAACTCGCGGCGCGGCATGACCTTGCGGTTTATGCCAACATCGTCTGTTTATTGTCACGAACAATCGACGCGATTCGAGAGAGAAGGTCCACTGCACATGTCGCAGCGGACGATCTATTTGATGCGAGGTGTCGACAAATCCGGCAAGAACGATTTCCGCATGCGCCGCTGACGCCGAAGCAATATCAGCTTGTCGTCCACCTTCGAACGGGATATCCTGACAGGGGGCACTTCATACGATTACCAGGAGATGCGTGATGAGACTTCTTGCAATCGCTGCTATCACTAGTTTGATCCTGTCTGCAGTCTCTGATCCCGCCTTTGCGATCAAGAAAAAGAAAGACCCCAAAGTCACGTTGGCGGTCACTCGAGCTCTGGACTATTTGGCTCGCGAGCAACGACGCCAGGGATATTGGGAAGCCAACGGCGGCCAATATCGCGTCGCAATGACGGCCCTTGCCGGAAACGCCCTGCTCTGCGAGGGCTCGACTTCGACGCGTGGCAAGTATGCTCGCAACATTCGTTTGGCGGTCGATTACCTCATCGACATGTCGCAACCATCGGGCTTGATCGGATACAAAAGCGACTATCATTACACGTATGGCCATGGTTTCTCGATGCTGTTCCTCTCGCAGGTCTATGGCGAGGAAGAAGATTTAGAACGCCGCAAAGATTTGAAGCGAGTCCTCACGAACGCCGTCGTCTTCAGCGCAAAGGCTCAAACCGACCGAGGTGGATGGGGTTACGTTTCGGCGAAAGATGGCAACGGCTTCGATGAAGGCTCGACTTGCATCACCCAAGTCCAAGGTCTTCGAGCATGCCGTAACGCGGGAATTGCTGTCCCAAAAGAAATCATTGAACACGCCAAGAAATACATCGCCGACTGCACGACGGCTGAAGGCGGTGTTCAATACAGCATCCGCGGCGGTGGAGCTCGCCCAGCAATCACGGCTGCCGCTTGTGCGGCGATGTTTAACGCCGGCGAATACGACACTGATGGCGTCAAGAAGATGCTGGAATACTGCAAAAAGAACGTTTGGCCTGGCCGCACAAACACTCGTTTCTTCGGGCACTGGCATTACACGCACCACTACTTCTCGCAGGTTGTCTACCGTCAAGGTGACGAGCAGTGGAACAAGTACTTCGCCCAAACCAGCAAAGACATCCTGCGAAAGCAATCGGCAAACGGTGCATGGAAAGAAGGCCACGTCGGCCCGGTTTACACGACCGCAATCAACTCGACGATCTTGCAATTGGACAAAGGCTTTTTGCCGATTTACCAACGCTAATGCAGGTGCGAGGCAACTGCGAACTGGGCAAACCAACGCGCGTCAGTCGTCAGCAGAGTCAATCTTTCACCATTTGAGCCTGCCTGAGTGATGGAAAACGCCTTGAAACAAGGAATGGGATCAAGCGTTTTTGCCTTTCGTGGCTACAACGTCACCAACATCGGTAAGACCCCCGAACTCTTGGCCCACGACGAATACGGCCCGATCGTCACTCGTCATCTGCGCGAAGCCGGACAGATTTGCTCCGACGTCGAAGGCAAACGCGTGAACCTTGTCGCGCGGGCGAAGAAGCGACAGAACACGACACTAAAGACGTACGGTCGCGCGTTGGCAAGCATTGTGGCCATCGAATTGGCCCATATCGAGATCCTAGAGACTTACTTCGACATTAAGTATACAGACGCCAAGATGGTCGTCGGATATAGTCTGGGAGAAATCACCGCGCTCATCGCGGGTGGCGTCTACAGTATGGAAGACGCGCTTCGTGTCTTACTGGAAATGGCCAAAGACGCGGCAAAGCTGGCGTCGAACGTCTCGATGGGGGTCCTGTTTTCGCGCGGTGCGTCTTTAGATACCGCTGCTGTCGAACGGCTCTGCTTAGAGATTTCCAGTCAAGGTGACGGTGTCATCTCGATCTCGACATTTCTTTCACCGAACACCGTTTTGCTACTCGGGCAAGGTAAGACCGTTGATGAGTTCAAGCGGCACATGAAGGGCCACGAGGCGTTTCCCAAGGGAGTTCATCTGCGCAAGAACCCCCATCGCTGGCCACCGTTGCACACGATCCTTGCCCGACAACAGAATATCTCGAATCGAGCATCGGTGATGCTAGACACGGTCGATGGCGGCTTGACCACACCCGATCCTCCAATCCTTTCCTGCATCACCGGCGGCGATGACTACACGCAGATTAACAGCCGCGAAATGATCTGCAAATGGATCGATCAACCACAAAAGCTCTGGGACGTCGTTCATCAGTTGATCTCGTCGGACGTTACTCGAGTCATCCACATCGGCCCCGAACCCAACATCATACCCGCAACGTTGAACCGTTTGGTCATTGACGTTACGTCACAGATGAACGCCAAATCATTGTCCAGTTTGGGACTACGAGCGATGTCGCAAATCGCTCGCAAGCGGCCTTGGTTGACCCAGCTGATCTCGTCCGACGCATCATTGCTCCGCGCGCCATTCGTCGAGCAAATCGTGTTGGAAGACTGGCTCTTGGAACGGTCCGGCGATGGTGCCTCTGCCCAGGCGACCAAATCGGAATAGCTTGTCTGCGATACGCGCCCTACAAACATGCAGCCATGCTGGCTTTGTACAGAGTTGTGACCAAGGTTCCTGTCTCCGTCTGGCGTTTGGATTCTACGAACGACTGGGGTCAAGCCGTTTCATCGGGTTCGTGTGCCGATTCATCGGTCTCTGCGTCGGCCTGCGGGTCCGTCGGGGAATCCGAACCGTTCCCGGGTGCCGTGGCCGAGACGATCGCGGCGCCCAGCACGGCCGCGGCCGCGACGAAATACTGCCCCGCCGAGGCCACTAGACCAGCGGTCAGATGTGATTGCATTTCTGCGGCACCGAGCAGCGAGGCAGCCAGGGCGAGAAAGACACCCGGTTTGATTCGGTCACACCAGACACATTGTGCCCACGAAACGTTTCGGGCGAACCACAGTCCAGCGAACAGCACAGCGAGAATGATGTAGATGGACATGCCCACCTCCCGGGTTGTTATGAGAAATCATGCAGGAAGCCATCAAGACGGCCGCGCGGCCTCGATGCGTGTTACTCCTGGATGGTGTCCAGCAGGTCGACCTGTTCGTCGTCAGTCAGGAGACCCTTCAGCGCGGCGTACAGGCCCTGGAGTTTCGGCAGCAGGTCGCCGGCTTTCTCGTCGATGGTTTCCAGCACCGGTGTGATCTGGTTCTCCAGAGCCTTCAGGTCCGCGATGGCGGTCTGCAGTTCCGTGTTGAGCGTTTCCAGGTCCGCCTTCGCGAAGCCTGGCAGAGCGTCGTAGGCTCCCCCGAGTTCCACCAGCACGGCAAACGTCTTCGCGGCGCGAGCGACCACGGCGTTGGCTTCGACAGACGATTTCGCGTTTTCGACAGACGATCTGACATCGACAAGTTCAACCACAGTGTAAGCAGCGGGATAGAGAACTCCGCCCTACGTTGGTCCGCCCCCGATTGCCCAGGTCCTCGCCTTCAGCTACGGGTTAAGCCAGATCGCCTTGGATTGTTCGCGATGGCATCATGACGAGGGCGCGGTGCTCTCGGCGGTTTCTCGATAAATATCCTTGCCGGCAATTTCGCTCCAGCGATCGAGAATCTTGCGCCACATTGGTCCGGGCTGGCCATCGCCGATATCCGTACCGTTGAAGCGGACAACGGGTCCCAGACAATATGGCGTCGTCGGAATCCAAGCTTCGTCCGCATTGACCACGTCATGAGTTTGAATGTCGGCTTCGATAAACGGGATCCCCATCTCAGCCGCAATCTCTTGCAGCACGGTCAGACTGATGCCCCACAAGATGTTGTTGCGTTTGGGCGATACGATCTCGCCCTTTCGATAGATCACGAAGTTCGAGCCGCCGGTTTCTGTGATGTTGCCATTCACATCCAAATAGACTGGCATCACACTTGGGTCTAAGGCGCGGACTTCTTGTTCGCCAATCCACATGTGAAGCCGATTGCGATTCTTGATCTTCGACGACAAACATTCCGGCGGCCAGTGTCGAGGGGCCGGCGTCACACAATGAACTCCGTTGACGAAAATGTCGCGCCACAAGTGAAAACGCATTGGAAACGTGTGCTGCACGTAAGTTGGCGTCAACTTCTCGGGCATTCCCGACGCGCCAGCGTAAACCAGGTTCTCGCCGGCTGTCATATAGTAGACCAATCCAAGCTCTTCACCCGGCGCCAGCTTGCTGTTTTCTTCGAGTAACTTCTGCGAGATCTCGAGGCTCTCCGCCAAACTAACCGGAGGTTCGATCCGCGCGTACTTGCAAGATTCGTAGAATCTGCTGACGTGATCTTCCATCCGATACGGCTGCTGATTGAACGTGCGAAGAAAGTCCGTGACAGCCGCTCCCAAAACGATGCCCAAATCGTAGATGGGCAAAACACATTGAGAGGCGGGGACGAACTCGCCCTTGAGGTAAGCGATTGGTTCTTGCATTGGACGGAGACCTCGCCTGCGGCTTTTGATGTTGCGTTTTTTAGCCTCGAAGAGGCGTTACACCGCCTCTTCGAGGCTAAGCCGCCGAAAACATGAAACGCGCAACACCGAAGTCCGCGGCTACGGGTTAAACGAAGTGCTACACTGACTCTTCCACAACATGTCGACTATACTAGCCGCGCATCAGTGTGACGAGAAGCCACACGTCATTTGCGAACAGCAAAACGCGTCCCAACAAAAGGCTGCAGATGAAACGCTAGGATGAACATGCCCCATTTGAACAAAATGACGATCGCCATGACGACGATCGCTGCCACCCTTTTCCACCTCGACTCTACGCAAGCCGTTACAGCAGCCGATCGCCCCAATATCTTGCTGGTCATGGATAAGTAATCGTTGCGGAAATGAAAGAATCACTTGAATCATTGCTGCAATCGGCTTGCTTGCTAGAAGCCCGCGCCCCCAAACTTGGCAACGTGCATCCCGATGCCAGCTTCGATGATCTGCATTTCGAGGACTTCGTGCGATCCGCCGAGATCGTCGCGCCAATTCTCGCACACAGTTGCGTAGGCGTCGGCCCCACCATTCTCGCCGCTATCGAAGCCACACAAACGGAACTTGGCAAGAACACGAATCTAGGCATTGTTTTGCTGCTGGCGCCGCTGGCGGCTGCGCGGCTGCGAAAGCCGCTCCAGAATGAAATCGCCTCCGTGTTGGATGGTTGCTCGGAAATCGACTCCGCATTGGTATTCGAAGCCATCCGATTGGCGAATGCTGGCGGCATGGGCAAAGTCGAGGAAGAAGACATCTGGGACGTTCCCAAGATGAACCTTCGAGAAGTCATGCGATTGGCGGAAGAACGTGATTTGATCGCCCAGCAATACTCGACAGACTTTGCCTTCGTACTGAGCGACGGTGTCGAGCTTTACAAGAGTGAACTCCAGCGGAACTCAACTCCAGAATCCGCCATCGTCGGCTTACAGTTGCAAGTGATGTCACAGTTTCCAGATAGTTTAATTGCTCGCAAATGTGGGGCCGAGGTCGCGGCTGAATCGGCAAAGCGAGCCGCAGCTGTTCTAAAGCTGCATTGGCCGTCATCGGCAGCGCTTGCCGAAGCCGAGCGCTTCGATCAGTGGCTACGCGCCGATGGCAACCGTCGCAATCCCGGCACGACTGCTGATATCATTTGTGCGATTCTTTTTGCTTACTTGAGAGACCATCAATGAACTGCTACTCAACATGGAAACTGCTCTTCGGTGTCATTGGCATCCTCTGCATCTTGAGCAACGATGCTTCCGACGCGTTGGCTGCGAAGACTCGACCAAACGTACTCTTAATTATCACGGACGAGCACAACTTTCGAACGCTGGGATGCTATCGCGACTTAATGCCCCGCGAGCAAGCCGAAATGTGGGGCCTTGGCGCCGTCGTTCCAACTCCCAACTTCGATCGATTGGCCAAAGAGGGCGTCATCTGCACGCGTGCTTACGCCACAGCCCCAGTGTGTTCGCCCTGCCGCGCCGCGATGATCACTGGTCGATATCCTCACATGACGGGTGTTGTCACCAACAATCTAGTACTTGACCGCACGATCCCAACACTTGCCGATCGATTGAACGACGCTGGCTATCGCACTGCATTCATGGGCAAGTGGCACCTTGGCGGAAATGGGAAGCCAGAATGGCAGCCGAAAGTCGACGGTGGCTTTCGGTTTACTAAGTTCATGTTTAATCGAGGCCACTGGAAGAAGTTCGACATTAAGGATGGCAAGCCATTCATCGCGGCTCGCAAGGGAAAACAACCGACTTATGGAGTCGACGGCGCCAACAACAAGACATTCTCAACAGACTGGCTGACAGATCGCGCAATCGATTTTATCACGAACAAGGATGCTAAAGAGCCGTTCTTTACAGTGATCAGCTACCCCGACCCGCACGGCCCCAACACCGTCCGAGCACCCTATGATCAACGATTCGACGATTTGCCCTTCCGAGCACCACGTACGTATCGATCAGGGAAGCCGTCTCCCAAGTGGCTCGGTCCCGCGAAGAAGCACCCCGTGTTTCGCGGCAATGACATGTCACGTTACTTCGGCATGGTTCAGTGTCTGGATGACAACATCGGTCGGTTGCTGTCGGAAATGGATGAAGCGGGACGCCTCGAAAATACTCTGATCGTTATGACAAGCGATCACGGAGACCTTTGTTACGAGCACGACCGGCTGAACAAAGGGAATCCCTACGAAGGTTCCGCTCGCGTCCCCATGATTTTCCGACATCCCAAACTGATTACCGCGGATCAAGTTTACACAGATCCCGTTGGCACGGTTGACCTCACACCAACTGTGATGGGTTTGCTAAGTCTCGATAGCAACCCGAAAGATCAAGGCCGCGATCTCTCATCCAAACTGTCAGGCAAACAAGAAACACAGCCAGACGTACGGCCAATCACATTCTTGAGGAACTCGGGAACGAAGCCGCAGTGGCTTGCGGCGATCGACGCGCGGTTCAAATTGATCATTTCGGTGAACGACGAACCGTGGCTCTTCGACAATCGCAAAGATCCTGACGAGTTAGAGAACGCCTATCACAAACCAGAAATGAAGGCCGACGTCGAGCGTCTCGCAAAGGCCCTTTGTGAATACGGCACGCAAATGAAAGACCCGCATTTGGCCAACGAGAAAATCGCTGCCTCACTGCAAACGATTCTTGGCGCAAAGACCGTCTGCCAATCGTCAGAATAGCGAAGACGGTTGCGTTGGCGGAGTCGATGAATCCAGATACATCCAGTGCCAAAGCTCGAAGCACAAAAGTGCCCATAGCCGGCTACTGTGGTCCCATCGCCCCTCGATGTGATCGTTGACAAGCCGCCGCACATGAGCCGGGTCGAAGTAGCCTCGCCCCAAACTATGATCATCCAGCAACGTGTCTTGAAGCAGTCCTTTCAACTCATCGCGAAACCAGTAGTTTAGTGGCACGCCAAAGCCCATCTTCGAACGTTGCTGAATCGATGGCGGCAGCAAATCAGCAAATGTGTCGATCAAGATCTGCTTGCCTGTGCGTCCCTTTTGCTTCAGTTCGATCGGCATCCGCGCCGCCAATTCCGCGACGCGATGATCCAAGAACGGGCTACGACACTCGAGACTAAAAGCCATGCTGGCGATATCGACCTTAGTCAAAATATCGCATGGCAAGTACGTCAGCACATCCGCACACGTGGTTCGAGTCACGAAGTCACGGCTACGGCACTGTGAGTAGGCGTCTTCCAAGAAATGCATTGGTTCGCGATCGGACAGCGAATCGATGAACTCGGGCGAGTAAAGCTCGCGACGCCGCGCGTCATCGAAATACCAAATCCACTTGGAATAGCGGTGTTCTGGCGATTCGCTCAACGCCTCTAGCAATCGCCTCAACCGGCGAGTAAACGATTTCTGATGAATCGAAGTTGGAATCACGCGTTGCCAGATTTTTGCGGCAATCACGGAACGAAGCGGCCTTGGTAAACGATCGAAGTAGTTGCCCAATCGAACCGCTTGATAACGCTCGTACCCAGCGAACAACTCGTCGCCACCATCTCCGGAAAGCGCGACCGTCACATCGCGACGCGTCATTTGAGACAAATACATCGTCGGGATCGCGGAACTATCTGCAAAGGGTTCGTCATAGTGCCAGATCAGCGAAGGCAACGTCTCCAGCGCCGATGGCGTGACAACTTCCTCGTGATGATCAGTGCCGAGAAACGCGGCGGCCTCACGTGCATAAGATGTCTCATCGAATTGCTTAACCGGAAAACCGATCGAAAACGTGTGAATGGGACGCGTCGAGAGACTCTGCGAAAGCCCCGCAATGATCGTCGAATCGATCCCTCCCGATAAGAACGTCCCCAAAGGCACATCGCTGCGCATGCGAAGCCGCACACTTTCGGTCAAGGTCTCGCGAAGCTGCTTCTTCCATTCGTCTGCCGATTGCAGAGGCTGTGGAATCATCGAGGCACGATCGACTCGATCATCTAAGAGTTCACGCGTAATCGCTTCGTCAAAGGGTGGCAACCAGTATCGCTCGATGTTCAGTTGACCATTCTCAACAACCGCAAAGTGCCCAGGCGGCAGCTTATGGATCCCGCGAAGCATCGTCATTGGGTGCGGTACGTACTGATAAGCCAAGTAATGATCCAAGGCTTGATGATTCAGTTCACGTGACACACCCGGTGCTTGCAGGATCGCCTTCATTTCGCTGGCGAAGAAAAACTGATCGCCCTGTTGGCAATAGAATAGAGGCTTCTGCCCTAGCCGATCGCGTGCCAAGAACAGCCGGTTATTGCGGCCGTCCCAGATGGCAAAAGCAAACATGCCTCGCAAATGATCAACACAATCGACACCGTATTGCTCGTAGAGATGAACGATTGTCTCCGTGTCACTCGACGTACGAAACTGATGCCCTTGCGCTTCAAGCGGACCTCTCAACTCTTTGTAGTTGTAGATCTCGCCATTGAAAGCAATCCAAACGGTATCATCTTCGTTGGCCAACGGCTGGTGCCCACCACCTAAATCGATGATCGACAATCGACGGTGCCCCAGCGCCGCTCCAGCTCGCCCTTCTTCGCGCTGCGAGAAGTATGTTCCGGAATCATCCGGTCCTCGATGTTCGATCGTCGCAAGCATTCGCTGCAAAGAGCTGTCCGAAAAAACGCTCCCCACAGGGGTCCAGCAACATCCCGCGATGCCACACATAGATGGTTGGTTGCCAATCAAAAAAGCGGAATGAGTTCCCAACCGGCCACTGATATCAGCGCCGAATCAGGCCATCTCACAGCATGAGTAATTCAGGATTGAGTACTTCAAGCCATTCTCTGAATTCTCAGAGACGTGGCAAGACGAGTTTTCCAATGCGACCGATCCGCTGCGCAAGTCGTAGAAACATGCTTCACTACTCCCCGAGAACCGCGGCAGCGCACCAATCAATTGGTCGATCATCAAGGGCGAAACGGAAACTGGAAACAGCCTGATTTGGCTTAGTGAAGAACTGGATCAGGGCGAGATCATTGATCAACGAGCATTCGATATCAGTCCATTCGACACTTGCGCCACGTTGTATGACAAGGTCGCGGAATCGAGACATGATTCTGCCGACTCTCGACAAGCTTGCTTGTGGAGAGTCCGTGGGAACGCCACAACCCTCCATCAACCCACCGATTCTTCCCCGTCGACGCCCCGCAGATGGCATCATCGAGTGGTCTCAATCAAACCGAGAAATCTACGATCACGTTCGCGCGATCACGCATCCATACCCGGGTGCTTTCAGCTTTCTCGGCACAGAAAAATGGACGATTTGGAGCATCGCATGTTTGCCGGTCTCAACTGAGACGCGACATGGTCAGGTCATGGGACCAATGATTAGTCCAGAACCATACGCGTGTGGACAGTCGTTTCTTGCGGTGACGGCGCGATCGCGATCCTGGAAGCTGAAGACGAAAGCGGCCGAGTTTTCCGTGGAGCCGAGTTGGTGGAACTGAATTGGACAGTACAAACCTGGAGCAATGAGCGAAAGACAAGTCTTAGTAATCGCCGCGCATCCTGACGACGAAGTCTTGGGATGCGGTGGCACACTGGCGCTGCACACTCAACGCGGTGACAAAGTCACGATTTTGATCGCTCGCGAAGGCGAGTCACCGCGTTACGGAGAAAGTGGTGTTGGGCAAGAAAACCACATCCGCGCGGCAGCGAAAGTGCTCGGCGTTTCGGATGTGCGGCCGCTAGGACTGCCGGATCAACGCCTCGACACGATGACTCTAACGGACATCATCACCCCGTTGGAAGAAGGCGTCAGAGACGTAAATCCCAACACCGTCTATTGCCAATACGGCGGCGACGTGAATCGTGATCACGAGCTGTTGTTTAAAGCGTTGCTGGTCGCGACTCGGCCAACGGAAGCATGTGTCGCCGAAGTGCTTGCCTTCGATACGGCGAGTAGCACGGAGTGGGCTTACCCCCGATCCTTCTCTCCCGACACTTGGATCGACATTTCCGCAACGCTGTCGCAAAAGTTGGAAGCGATGGCTTGTTACAAGAGCGAGCTGCGAGATTACCCTCACCCCAGATCATTAGCGGAACTCGAAAACCGTGCGAAATCCTGGGGCAACCAATGCTGTATGGATGCTGCTGAAGTCTTTATGACGGTCCGTCGACTGGTTCGGAGCATCTGAGTTTTCATGCTAAAGCGGACTTTTGATGTCGTTGTCTCTAGCGTTTTTCTGGTCATCCTGTCACCACTCATGGCGCTGGTTGCGTTGATCATTCGGCAAAAGAGCCCCGGACCAAGCATCTATAAAGCGAAACGCATGGGCCTGACAGTCGAAGAGTTTACGCTCTACAAGTTTCGCTCGATGCACTTAGAGAGTCATCAATCCAGCACGATCACTGCCGCAAACGATGATCGAGTCTTTCCATTCGGCAAGTTCCTGCGAGTCACAAAGATCGATCAACATCCGCAACTATGGAACATTCTCAAGGGCGAGATGGCGTTGGTCGGACCGCGTCCTGAAGACCCGGCAATCGTCGAGGAACACTACACGCTCGAGCAACTTCGCACGCTTGAGGTATTACCTGGATTGATCAGTCCAGGCAGCATATTCAATTACACACACGGGGAAGCCATGCTCGATGACTCAGACCCAGAAGGGTCATACATCGAGAAGTTGCTGCCCGTGAAACTCTCCTTGGAAATGTTTTATGTCGAACGAGCGAGTTTGATTTACGACATTCGTTTACTGTTTAGGACGGCCTTTGTCTTACTAACCCGAGCAATTGGTCGTCGCAAATTCCGAGAACCGCCAGAATCGCGGCTTGTCAAACGCGAGCCCGACTGGATGGTCTCCAAATCCCCGTTTCATGAAAGGGTAACGGTCCGCTAACACACACGCTCCGCGTGTTTATCGTTAGTGTGATTCACTGAAGCGATGAAGATCGTCCGGGTAGGCCCACTGGAAATCCAAATGAGCCTCAGCTTACGGCTGGTGCTTTTGGCCATTTGTCACTTAGTCTTCTTTGCGATCAGCTTACTGCTTGCATTCGCGCTACGATTCGACTTTGAGATCCCGGTCGAATCGTGGAGCATGTACCGCGCGACGGTCTCTTGGATCTGTGGTCTAAAGCTTACGATTTTTTACCTCGTCAGCCACTACCACGGATGGTGGCGATTTGTCACGTTTTCGGATCTTGCGGCATTGTTGCGAGCGTCGACTCTGTCGCTGTTGGTCATCGCGGCGTTTGATTACATCCTTGTCAACACACATCAGATTCCAAGATCTGTGCTGCTACTCGACTCGCTGTTGAGCATCATTTTACTTGGCGGCTTCCGGTCGACTTGGCGACTGCTTCATGAGTCCTTCCAGCCGCTCAAGACAAAGACGGACCACCGCAACGCCTTGATTGTTGGAGCCGACGTCTCGACAGGACGTCTTGCCCAACAAATTCAATTGAACCCACAACTCAACTGTAGAGTTATCGGATTCATCGATAGCGATCCGACGAAGCGAGGTTCCATGCTTGGCGGTATCCCTGTGCTTGGCGACTTCGAAGATGTCGAGACGGTGATCACGACCTGGCAGATTGATGATGTGCTGGTCGTCGATAAGACGCTCGGTGGATGGCGACTGCGAGGAATCATCGAACAATGCGAGAAATCGCAAACAAAGCTCAAGGTGATTCCGCCCATAGAGCAGCTACTCAGCGGAGAAACGCGGCTCAACGGTCGGGGCGAACCACTGATCGCATTGCGGGATCTTGACATCAACGACGTTTTGCGACGCGATCCAGTGCAGTTGGATGTCGAAGGCATTAGCCAGATGTTGCAAGGTCGCGACGTCATGGTCACAGGAGCAGGTGGTAGTATCGGCTCTGAGATTTGCCGTCAGATCATGACGTTTCAGCCGCGATCATTAATCTTGGTCGAGCGATTCGAGAACAATCTCTTCATGATTGAACGCGAGCTTCGCGTGAATGCTGGAACGGTCATCATCACGCCGTGTATTGCTGATGTCACCGATGAACAGCGAATGCGTGAAATCTTCAAGACAAACAATGTCGAGGTCGTCTTCCACGCCGCCGCTCACAAGCACGTTCCGATGATGGAACTCAATCCTGGCGAAGCCATCAAGAACAACGTCCTTGGTACGAAGTGCGTAGCTGATCTTGCAGATCAATCCAATGTGACTTGCTTCGCGTTAATTTCAACCGACAAAGCCGTGAACCCGTCCAGCGTCATGGGAGTCACCAAACAGCTAGCCGAACGATACATATACGCTAAGTCGCAATCGTCTGACACGCGGTTCGTTGCTGTCCGGTTTGGCAACGTGTTGGGCTCCGCTAGTAGCGTCATTCCAATCTTCCAGGAACAGATTCGCCGCGGTGGCCCGATCACGGTGACTCATCCAGAGATGAAGCGTTACTTCATGACGATTCCCGAAGCATCTCGCCTGGTTCTACAAGCGGCCGCGTTAGGCAACGGCGGAGAAATCTTTGTGTTGGACATGGGCGAGCCGGTGCGAATCGTTGACTTAGCGGTCGACTTGATCCGCATCGCAGGCTTGCACCCTGATGAGATCGAGATCGTATTTACCGGCATGCGTCCGGGTGAAAAACTGTTCGAGGAACTCTATCTGGACGAAGAGCGACTCTTACCCTGTAAACACTCGAAAATCTTCGTCGCCGCCCATCGGCCATACACGGCTGACGAGGTAGCCCAATCGATCGCGCAATTGGCCAAAGTTGTCCACGAAAGCGATTCCGAAATCCGCCGGATGTTGCAGCAGATCGTCTTAGAATACATTCGCGCTCAAGAAAACCTGCAAAAAGACGAGCGTCACGGCTCGACCAACCGAATTGGCGACATGACCGGCACTCGCGATCGACACCGCCCACCATCCACGTCCATCGGCGACACCAGCTCGCTGAACCCAGCTAGGAAAAAGCTCTAAAGAAAAAGAGCGAAGCTCCTGCCGCGACGGGACAAAAGCTTCGCTCGATGAGATGAGTGGGTTGGATGCACCGTCCCCGTAGTTCTTTGCGGAAAGCTTAACTCGTGCTGCTACCGCTTCGACGTCAAGGATTTGATTGAATCGAGAGCCGCTTCAATTTTGTCCTTTTCGTTCTTCGAGGCTTTTCGAGCAACCTGCAAGCGACCTGCTTTATAGTGCTTCAGGACTTCTTTGCAGCTCGTAATCAACGCATCGGTTGGGTTGTCCGTCAATTGGATTGATCGAGACAACTTGCCTGTTCGTTTAATCCAGCCCTTCTTTTCAAGCGCCGTCAAGTGGCACATGACGCCATTCGGGGACCGGATACCGGTCTGTTCACCAATTTCACGTACGGTCGGACCGTACCCTTGGCTCAAAATACAATCTTTAATGATGTTGTAGACTTGCGTCTGCCTCGCTGTCAGCTCTGTCTTCTGTCCCATCGGCCTGTTCCTAGTAAAGTAAAATCTTGGAATACACTACATTGGGTTAACCACAGGCCCACTTAACCACAGGCCCACCTCGTACCCACCGCGCAATCGTACATTTTTTCCATCTGAAAAGAAATCGTTAATGTAGATTTCTCTATGCGTGGGATCCCGCCCACGTGAAAGGAATTCCAGATACAGATTTGAGAACCTCTATTCCACGGGCTCAAGCAGTTGCACAGTACTGATCACCGGTAGATGATCCGACAATCCCAAAGGATAAACCTCCCTGACGACGGCACGATGAGGCTTCGCAACCAACACCCAGTCGATTAGTGAGGCCACTTTGGGAAATGGGTACGTCATTTCACTCTCTTCGGGTGCATCGACTGGAAGGGCGTGAAATGGCCCCTCGCCTAACAATCGTGACATCGCCGTTTCCCCATTCTCATCTGGTTCAGCCACGGGAAAATCCACACGCGTCGAGTTGAAGTCGCCAGCTGCAATAAATGGTGTTGAATGGGCTTCCAGATACTCGACAATTGCATCAGCAGAGCGAATTCGAACAGGTTCGCTTCGATGTGAAAGATGGACGGGGATAACGTCAACGTTGTGCTTCTCGCTGAGCTTAATTGTGCAAACACAACCTTGTTTTGATCCCATCAATAGCGACTCAAAGCGGGAATAGACGGGATACTTGAGGCGCTCGGCAGCAACAATTGGATGCTTGCTAAGGACGGCGTTCCCGTATTTCATCCGAAAAAAGGGAATCGCAGCGTCCATATTGCGTTGCTCTAACCGGTATCGAAACCCCGCATTTTTGGCGATGATCTCAGCTTGGTTTAGATGGTGACTCCACGTCGTATCGAAGTCGACTTCGTTCAGGATCACGATGTCGAGATTGCTGCCCTTCAGAAACTCCGCTATCTTCTCAAGCCGGTCACGATGATCGTCAATGTCGCCTCCGCGAAAATTGCTAACAAATCCGCCTGGACCGTTCCCGCGACCGTGAGCAATGTTGTACACGGCAACGCGCAGCTTCAATGAGTCCACTTCTGGCTGCGGATCGCCTCCCGTGTCGTAGACAATCAACGCGTTCCACGGGCTGAGAATTCGAACGACCGCCAGCCAACCAGCAGAAAAAACCAGAACGCCAACGATTCCCAGGGTAACGGGGCGCCGCCAGCGTTTGGGAGGCTTCTCCTCTGAGGTAGCTACTTCACTTGTTGGCGTTTGCGGTTCATTCATCGATGCAGGCTATCTTGACGTCACCAATTTGCTGATCGATTTGAATTCGGCTGTGCCAGCAACTTCACACCACTCGAATAAAATTGACTCTGCGGTGGTGATCACAGCGCCGGAATTCGACATGCGTTGCAACGCGAACTCCCAGTCCATCTTCTTTCGGCTCGCGACGGCATCGGCGGGCACGTAGACCAAGAAA
>PBMZ01000143.1 GCA_002722955.1 Planctomycetaceae bacterium
ATATATAAATATATATGTTGCATCATATACACTCTCGGGGAAGAACCTATCGACGTTGCTGGGTTCGGCAACCAGAATTGGTACGAATTTGACTCCATCGACCTCCCCTGACTTTGCTCCGCCCAGGCCATTGATGAATCGCATGTTGAAATACCACTCGTCCCTGATCGAAAACGGTTTCACCCCCTGAGTGACTGGGTGTTTGGGAAGACTAGTGAATTTTGGTTCCCAAAGCGGGTTACACGAGAACATGTGCTCGTAATAGCCGCCAATCCAGCGTTGGAACTCGACTCCGGCCTGATCTTTGATGACTTCGACTCCGTAGTGCATGCAGCCAATGCCAACACCCTTTCTTGCCCATTGGTTGACTAACTTCATGCGTCGCCCCTGTTCTTGGACGACTTCGTGCCGACCGCCTCCGTCCATGTAGAAGACGACCGCGTCAGCTCCCTCGAACATCGAGTCGTCTTTCGGCCATCCATTTAACGAGATTTCCACGTCTAAACCGGGAAAATCCTTCAAGCACTTGGCCAGCAACTGCACGCCAGCGTTGAATTCGTGCATTCGCGGCGGGTGAGATGGCTTGCCTGCGATGATGACAAGTTTTCGATTCCCGTCTTCGGCCAACGCGAATTGGGCAAACAGGAGAAAGCTGAGAAGAACGAAGACATTAATGCGTTTCATGGTGAGCCTCTCTTACAGAATCGGGATGGCTGACGATATCACACCCAAGCAGCCTGTTCCAGCGACTCAGGAGTCAGGGCTAAGCCAAGATGCCCGGCTTCCCGCAGAAGCCGGGCATCTCATCCTCTCAACTTCACCCTAACTCAGAATCACCCTCCCCGCTGTGGTCCCGTGAGAGTTTTGAGACCCAGTTTCAGTAGTGGGAATTTGCGTGATTTCCAAAAGTTACACGTGTTTTTGGACCGATTTACGGCCTGTAAAGAGTAGCTTGGCAATCACTTGACAGAGTGTTGTGCCAGCACTAGTATTCCAGAGCTTCTGACTAAGACATCTGTGAACGTTCACTGGTCTTGTCCAAACATCATTGGCATCCTTGGTTTGGATACCAAAGCTCAAGAGGTATCCATTAGGAAAGGGACATTCATGACCCACGTTGTTGCCGAACCCTGTTTCAATTGCAAGTACACAGATTGCGTTATCGTTTGCCCGGTTGAATGCTTCTACGAAGGCGAATCGATGGTCTACATTCATCCCGACGAATGTATTGACTGCGAAGCCTGCGTTCCCGAGTGTCCGGTTGAGGCGATCTTCCACGAAGACAACTTGCCAGAAGAATGGGCTCCATACACCGAGCTGAACGCTGAGTTGTCGCCGCAGTGCCCAGTCATCACCGAAAAGAAAGAGCCGCTGGCTGACAGCTAAGCCTTCCTCTTTTGCATATACGGCTCCTACACTGACCGCACGAGTGCGTCGGGTGAGGGTGCGCCGTCCGAGTTTTGACACCCGGTAGCTCCTTGAGTTATCGGGTGTTTTTTATGGTGCTTCACCAAATTGCGGGAAAGGTGTGATACGGGTGGCTGGAGACGAGTCTTCGAACCCCCAGTTGATCCACCAGGCTGGGGGCTCGAAAACTCAACCCCAGCCAGCCGGTATTCAACGAAGAACCTTTTTATGCACTCATAGTTTTCATGCATTCGTCCTTGGAGTCAAAACAATGGCAACTCTGAAGTCGGTCATGTCAGAATTGAAAAAGCTCGGCAATGAAAGGACGCGGGCGGCTTTCATCCGGCACGGTTGCCCCGAAGACCGCCTTTTCGGAGTCTCCGTCGCGGACATGAAAGCCGTTGCCAAGAAAATCAAAGGTGAACAACAGCTCGCGTGCGACCTTTACGAGACCGGCAATCTGGATGCCATGTACTTAGCCGGCCTCGTCGCTGATGGTTCGCAGATGACAAAGAAACAGTTGGATTCTTGGATCAAGCTGGCGGGTAGCCTGCCGATGATCTCGGAGTACACCGTCCCGTGGCTTGCCGTCGAGAATACGAACGCCCGCAGTCTCGCCCTGAAATGGATGAAGGCTCGTAACGAGAACACCGCGGCATGCGGCTGGTGTTCCTACGCTGGAATCATCACCACAACGCCAGATGAAGATCTGGATCTCGACGAGATCAAGGAACTGCTCAACCGCATCGTCGAAACAATCGACGCTTCAAAGAACCGAGTCCGCTACACAATGAACGGCTTCGTGATTGCCGTGGGCTGCTATGTCAAGCCCTTGCTGAAAGACGCCAAGCGAGTCGCCAAGCAACTTGGTGTCGTCAGCGTCGACATGGAAGGCACGGCCTGTAAAGTTCCCCTTGCCACCGACTATATCAAGAAGGTGGAAGACAAGGATCGCGTTGGCAAGAAGCGGAAGTCGATTCGCTGTTAATCGTGGTTACTTGTTTGCGTCATTTCGAGGAACGCTTGCTCCGCTTCGCAACTGCCCACCCGTGACCGTTCGGGATGACAGGCAGGTTGGCACGGATCTTTGGAATCTTTCCGAGCGGCACCAGCGTCTTGGACCATGCGGCGTGCTGCGAAGCCAACTGTTTGACGACATCAACATGCTTTCGCACCAAATCGTGTTCTTCTCGAGGATCCGACTTCAGATCGAATAGTTGCCATCGATCCTTGTCGTACTTCTTATAGAGCCGCCAGTCTCGCCAGCGCACAGCGATCAAGTGCCGGCGAACGGCGTCGTCCGGTTGGTTGTTGAGCCAAAACAAATACTCGTGTGCCTCGGCTGTTTGCTTGCCCTGAAAATGCGGGATCAAGTCCACGCCATCACAGTGACTTGGAATCTTCGATCCAGACAAGGCTGCGATTGTTGAATAGAAATCGAAGTTCGCAATCAGGCCATCATACTGCTTTCCCTGAGGAATCACGCCGGGCATCGAGAAAATCGTTGGTACGCGAACCCAGCCTTCTTTCTGTGTTCCCTGCCCCTTTCCGCCCGTGTAAGGCGTTGATGTGCCACCCTCGCCACCGTTGGCACCGTTGTCGCTCGAGAAAATCACCAACGTATTCTCGCGAAGATCATGCTGCTTCAACGCGTGCAGAAGCTTTCCAATCTGATCGTCGACCGAGACAATAGCGCCAGCGAGCTTCTTACGCTTTCCAGGAGCCGTCGTTCGACTCGTCAGTCTCGCTGGAGTTTCCGTGTTGAATGAGTGAACAGCGGCCGGAGACCAATAAAGAAAGAACGGTTCGCTTTTGTGGCGTTCAATGAAGTTGACCATCGAATCGCCGTCGTAGTCCGTGAGCCAGACGGTCTCACCTTTTTCGTTCAGGCAGAAATACTTGGACTTGCCCCCCTTCTTGTCGAGGTTTTTCCTCAACGCTGCGGGGACCTTGGCAAGCTCTGCCTTCGTGTATTGTTTCGCTGGCGGTGACTTTCTGACTTCTGTGAAGCCGACGCTCAGCGGACCTTGCTGTTTGGTACCGATATCCCACTTGCCAATCTGACCAGTCGCGTATCCACAATCGCGGAGAAATCGGGCCAGCGTTGGTCGGTCCTCTGGAATGGGAAGTCCGCGGGACATTCCATACTTGCCAAATCGCTGAGCGTACTGCCCCATGATCAAGCTACATCGACTCGGACAACACGGAGGGTTGGTAATATAAGACGCCGTGCAGCGAACGCCTTCTTCCGCCAAGCGGTCGATGTTGGGAGTGGGGATGTCCTTGCAGCCATAGCATCCGACGTCTCCGTAGCCCAAATCGTCAATGTAAATCAGGACAACGTTTGGTTTGTCGGCTGCCGGTGCATAGCACGTGGCCGAAAATATTAACAGCGCTGCAAACACGCCTTGCAAGCAATTCTTGATCATTTGATTCGTTCTTTCGCTAGCCGGCCAGTCGCCGCTTCTTTTTGTTTGTTTGCGAGGGCTTGTCGAAATTCTTCGAGTCGTTCTTCGAAATGAGGTTTGCCGGCCAGGTTGCGGCGTTCTTCAGGGTCGTTCATCAGGTTGTAGAGTTCCTCGCCATCGGGCCATTTGCCATAACGCCAGCGCTGATTCCGCAACGTATAGCCCAACTGTTGGCCGCGCGAAACAACGCTGTACGCGTACTTCTTGCGGCCTCTGCGTTCGGGGTGACCCAGCAACGGTCGTAGCGAAACTCCTTGCAAATGTTCGGACGGCGTCAGTCCAGTCAGATCGGCAATTGTCGGATAGACATCGATCAATTCCACCATGGCTTCCGACAGCGTACCCGGTTTCGTCATCCCAGGAGCACGAATGATGAATGGCACACGAGCCCCGATATCGAACAGCGTGACCTTACCCCAAAGAAAGTGTTCACCCAGGTGATAACCATGATCGGACGTAAAGATGATGATCGTGTCGTTCCAATGGCCGCTCTTCTTTAAACTGTCAAACACAATCTTCAATTGGGTGTCGATGAAAGAGACACAAGCGTGATAGGCCTGAGTGTACTCGCGACGAAGACCAGGATTCTCTTTCCCCAACTCGAATCCAAAAGCTTCGTATCGTTTCGAGATTGCTGTTTTCGGCAATGACTCCCACAGCTTCGGCCGATTCGGTTCGAAGCTGATCTCGTTCGTTGGATACAAGTCGAAGTATTTGCCCGGCGCCAAAAACGGAACATGCGGCTTTTGAATACCACAGGCAATGAAGAACGGTTTATCCCCGTGCTTCTTTTGTGTTAGCCACTTCGCGACTTGGCGAGCGTTCTTACCGTCTTTGTGCTGTTCGTCGGTAAGTCCACTGCGCCCGTAACCTGGTCGAGTCTGCGCGGCGAGTTTCGCGGAGACTTGCTTCTTAATCGCTCGCCACTTCTTCCGGTTCAGTCCTTTTTCCACCGAACCGTTCTCGCTCTCGAACTTTTCTCGCGCCTGACGAACGACCGGCAACTCGTCATTTTCAAAACGTATGAATTCGTCCCAGGCAACATTCCCGTGTTCATGACGCGGTGAGTGAAAGACTTTCCCAACACTCGCAGTCCAATAGCCGCTTTGCTTCATGAACTGAGGCAGCGTTGTCGTGCCGGAACGCTCGGCCCGAATGTCGGCTGTGTTGTTCAAGACACCCGTGGACTGCGGATAGAGCCCGCTTAGAAACGACGCCCGCGAGGGGCCACACACGGGGTACTGGCAGTACGCTCGGCGAAACGTCATCGCCTGAGACGCGAACACAGATAACGTCGGCGTCTTGATGTGCTCGTAGCCTGACGGAGAAACGTGGGTGTTCAAGTCGTCACAAACAATGAACAGAACGTTTTTCCTGTTCTTGACATTCGACTGCTTTGTAGGCGGATGAGTGTAGGGCAAGTGCTTCGGTGCCGGAATGTAGTTACCCTTTCCCTTCTCCCAGCGAAATGTCTCACCGTCGATTCGCAAATCTCTGCGGGCGTTAAACGATGTCCCAGGCTCGGCAAACGTCTTTGGCGCGAACGCTTGCATCTTCGCCTTGAGAGACTCGTGCTCTGCCCGAGACGCCAAGTTATTCCATTCGTTGGGATCGGATTTGAGGTCATACAATTCCTCGCCATCATCCCCGTAGCGAATGTATCGCCAATCGCGGTTGATGACCGCGTACTCGCCGGGGTGCATATGCGGTAAGAAGACGTTGCGATCTTTTGCTTCCGCCGGATTGGCAAGCGTCGTTGCCAGCGATTCGCCTTCCAACTTTTGCTTCGGCTTGGGTAACCCACAGAGATCAACAAACGTTGGGTACATATCAATCAAGCTGACGGTCACATCAGACTTTTTGCCCTTTGCAACTCCGGGCCCGGCCCAGATGAAAGGCACATTCGATGTTCGTTCCCATAACGTATGCTTGCCCCAATCACCTTTTTCCCCGTGGTGATAGCCATGGTCACTCCACAACACCACGATGGTGTTATCTGCGTACGGGCTGGCGTCGAGTGCATCAAGAACTCGCCCCATCATCGCGTCGGCGTAGCTAACACACGCCATGTAACCATGAATCGCGTCGTCGACCGCATTCAAACCTTCCAATTTCTTATGAATGCGAGACCTCGCCGTCTTGATCTTCTTGATCTTCGGCGGCAGGTCGTCCAGGTCGTCTGCCTTGTGAGGCGGCAACTTGATCTTTTCGGGATCATACAAATCAAAGCACTTCCGCGGACAATAGTTGGGAAAGTGCGGAGCGTAGATTCCTACTCCCAGGAAGAATGGCTCTTCGTGCTTCTCCTTAAGCTTCTCGACCGCCCAATTGACGCGAATCGTGTCCGCCATTTCTTCTTCGCGGTCGTTCGGTATCGCCGCCCATTCCAAGAACAGCCCACCAGTGATTTCTTGACCTTTGTTAAACACGCTGTTGGGAAAAGGTTGAGGAAACGGAGTCTCTTTGCTCCAGGAATCCAGCGGCCAGCCGTTTTCACGCTGGCTTTTATTCCTCAGAAAGAATTCGTTCCACCCGCGAACGTCGACAAGTCCAACAGGATGGTGAAACAACTTCCCGGCCCCAAAAGTCTGATAGCCGGCTTTCGAGAAACTCATCTGCAACGCTTCGATCTCGGAATGATCAACAAAGTAATTCGCCGTGCGATAACAACCAGTAGTCGAAGCAAACTGTCCCGAGAAAATCGCCGCGCGGCTTGGAGCACAAAAGACTCCAGCCGTGTGAGCGTTTGTAAAGTTAACCCCTCGCGCCGCCAGCCGATCCAAGTTCGGAGTGATAGCCTGAGGTGTCGACTCCAAACACCCAATCCAGTCGTTCATGTCATCGACAGCCAGGAATAAGACGTTCGGCTTCGATGCGGCGTTGGCTTGAGATACGCAGATCGCAAGAAGTGCGATGAGAATTCGTAAGGGTTTGATCATGGTGCCTTTCCTTGTTCGTTCTCCATGATAACGAAACTCCGCCGGAGATTCGTCCGTCCTGGTAATGCAACGGATGGCCCGCACGAACAAGGACTTCTCGGGGTTGGCTCATCGGCCCAGCGGGCCTGAACACGCTGAGACAACATGTTGCGGACTGGAGTGGTGGACAAGTCCAATTCCGCTTAAAGTGGAAGTCAACACGTCGCAACCTTGCGGCACAGTCACTCAAAATCAGGCACTTGGAATGTTCCGCGCCCTCATCACTCTCGCTTTATTATTCGTAGCTTCGTCAGTAACTGCCGCTGATGATGCGATCGGTGCATTTGTGCAAAAGCACTGCGCCGCCTGTCACGCCGACGGAAACACCGAAGGCGACATCGATCTCAGCAGTAATCGCATCAAGGTGCTCAAGGACGATCCAAAGTTTATTCTCAAACTGATACATATCCTTGAAACTCGCAAGATGCCGCCAAAGGACGAGCCTCAACCGACTTCACAGCAGCGCAAGCAAATGCTGGCTGCGTTGCAACCGATTTTGCGGGACGCGGTGGCGGCTTCGAATTCGAACACCAGGACGCCGATTCGTCGCATGAATCGATTTCAGTACAACAATGCCGTCATCGACTTGTTCGACTTGAAATGCATTGTCTTCACATTGCCCGAACGAGCGATGCGGGTGCACAGAGGCTACTTCAAGCCGAAAACCGGCAAGATGCCCGCGACCGTGGCGGTTGGAAATCGGCCGCTCGGAAAGTCGCAAATGATCGAACCCCGACTCTTGGGCGTCGCTGCGTTCCCTCAAGACTTGAGGGCCGAACATGGCTACGACAACCGAGGCGATCATCTTTCACTGTCTCCCTTGTTAATGGACGAGTTCCTCAAACTCGGACAGTCCATCACGCAGAGCCGCGACTTCAATCCAAAACGAGTGGGCATTTGGAATTCGTTCTTTGCTCCTCCAAGCGACGACGTTGATGTCGAGGCAACCGTGCGGGCTCGTTTGCAGCGGTTCTTGACCAAGGCGTTCAGACGCCCCGCAGAACAACCGTTAGTGGATCGCTACGCGTACTTCGTCATCAAGGCGATTGAGGACGGAGCCACATTTCCGGAAGCCATGAAAGCGGCGGCTGCCGCGACGATTTCCTCGCCTCGATTTCTCTACATCTATGATCGGCATGGCGACAAAGCCAAACAGGCTAAGACTGGCGTCGCAAGTTCGCAGCCGATTGATGATGTCGAATTGGCTTCGCGGCTTTCGTTCTTCTTGTGGGGAAGTTTGCCAGACGAAACATTACTCACATTGGCAGCGGAAGGAAAACTTAGCCATCCAGAGCTGCTTGATCAGCAAATCACTCGCCTGCTACATGACAAGAAGCTGAAGCGATTCTGTGACAGCTTTCCGTCACAGTGGCTGCAATTGGAACGCATCGTATCGTCCGTTCCGAATCGCGAGATGTTCCCCACGTTCTACTTTTCGAAGTACCGCGCCAGCATGCACATGATGCTGGAGCCGCTGTTGCTATTCGAAACGATTCTGCTTGAGGACCTTCCGATTACGCAGTTGATCGATTCGGACTTTACCTACCGTTCGTCATTGCTCGAGGGTGCGTATGGCTCTTTAGGAAAGCCGCAGCGAAGGGCGGGCGGTGGCGTCACCATTCTGAACTTCCGACGCACTCCAATCACTGATCCTCGAGTTGGCGGGGTCATCACCAGTGCCGCCGTCATGACGATGACCTCAGGCCCCGAAAGGACTCAGCCGATCACGCGTGGAGCTTGGGTTGCGGGAGTCATTTTCAACGACCCACCAGAACCGCCACCGGCTGATGTTCCGCCGCTGGCCGAAAAACCGACGGCAGGCGAAGAAAAGCTGACACTGCGTCAGCGACTGGCCGCTCATCGCCAGCGAGCCGATTGTCGCGGATGTCATGAGCAAATTGATCCGCTTGGCTTTGCTCTAGAGAACTTTGATCGCGTTGGCAAATGGCGAGACAAGTACGAAAATGGATTGGCCATTGATTCCACGGGCGAGTTGTTTCAGGAGCATGGATTCTCGAACGTCGTGCAGTTCAAGGACGCGATTCTTGCGAACAAGGATCGCTTTTGCCGAGCACTTGCCGGTCATCTGCTTTCGTTTGCGTTGGCTCGCCAACTTGGGCCGGCCGATCAATTGACGCTCGATAAAATCACGAAAGCCGTGGCCACGGACGATTATAAAATGAAAACATTGATTCGACAGATCATCTTGAGCGAATCGTTTAGGACAAAATCATGAAGACTTCACGACGTCAATTCTTACGTGGCATTGGTGGTGCAACGCTTGCACTTCCATGGCTCGAGAGCCTCGCGGACGCCAAGAACCCCGCGAAGACGCCGCTTCGAATGGCTCACTTCTATGTCCCGATCGGCGTCGTTCGCCGAGGCTTCTTTCCGGGCGAGGCCAATGACATTATCCCCAAGGGAAACCTTGGCAACGTAATGAAGTCGCTCGGCAAACAAGACCCCAAGCACAGCGTCAAGCCGCTTGAGAAACTGACGCCAACGATTCAGCCGCTCGAGGACCTGAAGCAACACGTCAACTTGATCACTGGCATGGATCGGACGTTTCAACATGGTACCGACGTCCACGCTCAATGCGCGTCCTGTTATCTGAGCAGTGCGACAGCGTACACGATCAAAGGTTCGGCATGGCCGCTCGACCGAACACTGGATCACATCGTCGCGGACCACGTTGGAGAGACGACACCGTTCCGCACGCTGGAGTTCAGCTGCAACAGTCACCGCGACAACAAGGAATCCATCTACTTCGACAACATTTCGTGGTACGGAACCGGCCATCTCGCCCCGTCGATTCGCCACCCTCGAAAAATGTACCGGCGATTGTTCTCGAACAAGGAAATCAGTCGCTACCGCGACGTCACAAGCCTGGTGTTGGAAGACGCACGCTCGCTGAAAAAGGACCTAGGCAAAGCCGACCGCGATAAGTTCGCCGAGTACTTCGAGTCGATCCGCGCAATCGAAACTCAAATGGACCGGCTCGAAGCCATGAAGGCCAAGCTATCAAAGGTCGACTTCGAGGAACCAACCGAAGCGTACTTACCCCGCGGCGATTACATCCGCTTGATGGGCGATTTGATGGTAACCGCATTGCAAACGGGTCTTACCAATGTCGCCACCTTCATGGTCGGTCCCGAACGCTGGGATACGCCCTACATGTTCGATGGATTGTTCAAAAAGCCTCGCAGTCACCACGGAATGTCGCACAACCAAACAAAGATGATCGACGACCTACTCAAGGTCGACCGCTTCCACATGGAGCAGTTCGCGTATCTAGTGCGGAAAATGGAAAGCATCAACGAAGCCGACGGCACAACATTGCTAGACAACACGCTCTTCACCTACGGATCGGGCCTAGGCGACGGTTCAACGCATCAATACAACGACCTCCCCATCATCATGGCCGGCGGCGGAGCTCGAGTAAAAACCGGCCTTCACATCAACATGCCCGAGGGCACTCCCGTCGCCAATCTCTGGCTGACCCAAGCAAAACTAATGGGTCTCCCCTTAAAAGAATTCGCCGACAGCACAAAGCAAGTGTCAGATATCATCGCGTGATGTTCTGCGAAGCATTTCATACTTCCACAGTCGATCGTAACTGGCTTGGAGAAACTGATGCGAAAGGCGTTCATCTGCTACGCAAACGAAAATGAAACCTTTGCCCGCTTGGCAGAGATGATGCTGATTGAAGCTGGCTATGATGTGTGGCTAGATGACCGAAAAGTGCGTGGTGGCGAGGAGTGGCGCAAGGCCATTGACGACGGGATCTCAGCTTCCGACGTGCTTCTCGTTGTGCTCACACCGGAATCTTGTGAATCGCAATATGTTACATACGAATGGGCATTTGCTCTGGGAAAGGGCACTAAAGTTATTCCACTATTGGTCGAAGATGCCGAATTGCACCCGCGACTCGCAGTACTTCAGCACTTGGATTTCACCAACAAGAAGACAATGCCATGGGCAAGGCTGTTTCAAGAAATCGACATTGTGAAGGCTACGCCGGAATCGACCGCTGAATGCCGACGCGTTGGAGATATGACAGCTGAACAACTGCAAGATATCATCGCAGGGGCGGTCTCCCTTGCAACTGCGTCGGCGAAGTCTAGCGAGTCGTCCGCCGCGCCGGAGGACATCTTGCGAACTGCAAAGAGCTTTGTTGATCTAATGCAGGATGCGGCCCAGCCAGCAAGTGCGGTTGCAACTGTTACCAATCGACTGGTTTTGTGGGTTGATGATCAACCAGATAACAATATCTACGAACGTCGTGCATTTGAATCGATGGGGCTCGAGTTCGCTCTTGCGCGTTCAACGAAACAAGCGTTAGCTATACTGTCTGATCGACAATTTGCGATGGTTATTTCAGACTTGGGTCGCCCCGAGGGACCAGAAGAGGGTTACTCCGTACTCGACCAACTTCGTCGCACTGACAATGAGACGCCTTTCTTCATTTACACCGGCTCGAACGCCAAAGAGCATGAACGGGAGGCGAAAGAACGCGGGGCACAAGGGGTCACGAACAACCCCCAAGAGCTCTTCGAACTTGTGACGAGCAGAATCGCATTGTCCGATTGCCAATTGCTGGTGGCAAACGGAGAGGACTGCCTTCGGAATGGCGAATTTAAGCGTGCATACGATTCTCTAAAATCAGCGCAACGCAAGCTTAACCGTCTAAACAGTGACAATGTACCTGAGGACGCAGGGCTTCTCTTGTCACGAATCCAGTATATTGAGGCATTGATGGCAAAGCATGGTAAGTAGATCGCAAATTCTAAGTAGAATTTTCCGATGTGGAACTGAAGAAGCGAATCACTGCCAGAATACCGTGACAACAACATCGACGCTCGCGCCGAGTCGATTGGTGAGCTTCACTTGCCCGTCGGAGATTAGATAGAGGCTTCCCGATTTTGACTCCTCGCTGGTTGATTTTGTGCCGGTGACTTTGATCGTCTTGCCGTTTCCGCCGACCATGAACTGTGCCGATTCGTTGACGTCCGCTCCATCGCTGGCTGCGACAGTGACCGTAGCGACCTTGGTTTTAGAGGCAGTTCCGACGGGCAGCGGCAGGCTTTCGCCATCGGCGAGCTTCATGGAACGAGACCAAGTTTTCGTGCCGTAGATGACGACACCCTCGCCCTGTCCGTTGTTGGGTCGGTCGTAGACTTCGATTACGCGGTTGTCATATCTTGACGGGTTCGTGTGCGTACCGAGTGTCTTGATCAGCTTGCCCGTCGTGACCTTGCCCCCGTTCCAGAACGTGTTGATCATGGCGACGTTCGAGCAGCTTTCGTCGATGTTCAGAGCCGTCGGTACGTAGTCGGCAGGAGCCTTTCCTCGTACGGGCGTATAGAAGATGTTCTTCATCGTCGCGTTCGTGCACTTTCTTAAATGGATGCCGCCGACACCGCCACCACAGCCGTAGATGTTCTCCAGGATGAGATTGTGCAGGCCGTAGTTGTGCTCGATGTGAATCATTGAGCCGCCGTGAGCAGTCCCGTTCTCCATGCGAACATTCTTCACGCTGAGATTGATGGCGACGCCCTTCGAGTCGGTGTCGACCCAGCGCAAGCCATACTTACCACCGACCCAAGCATGCGTGCCGTCGAAAACGACGTTGTGCAACGCGACTCCCGACGCAATTTTGACCGACGGTCCATTCGCGTCCATCGGCAGCAGATACGTGTTTCGAAAGGTCGAGTGATCGATCGCGATCCACTCGATGTTCGGGTTCTTGTCAATCAAGATCGGCAAATCAGCAAGGATGGTGACGTTGTCGACGTTAACCAGTTGCCGGCCTTGCACCTGAATGCCAACGCTCCCGTTTCCACCCCAGTTGTGGATCGCGACATTGTGAACTTCCAGGATGTCAGCGTCTTCGATGCGGATGCCCGTCTTTTGAACTCGATCAGGACCGGGGTAACTTCCGACACCAACCATGCCGATGTCTCGAATTCCGCACTGCACAATCGGACTGCCCGACGAGTGGGCGAAGTCAAACAGAACACTCGGTTCTTTGGGATTGAACTGAATTCGCGACGCGTACATACCATCGCCGACAAGATTCACGCGACGACGATTGATGTGAATCGTTGTTTGGCAATTGAACTGTCCGGAAAGCTTTACTTGCAGCCCTGGCAGCTCCGGAGCCGAATTGATCGCTTTGTTGATCGCGGGGCTACTGTCTGATGATTGCGGCGAGGCTCCCCACCATTGCGGCAGAACTTCGCTAACCGAGCCCGCCCCGAACCGGACATTGCCGTTGCCCAAGAAGACCTGGTAGCGACCGGCCAAGAACGGCCCATCGAACTTCACGGTGGCTGTGTCGCGAGTCTGAAGCACAGCTCCATGAGCCATTTCGACGCTGATCGAGGGCGGGAAATTCAGTTCGCCGACATCGTAACGTCCACCAGGAAAGAAAAGCACTTTCGTGTCGTTGCCCTTGCAAGCCGAGATCGCTCGACTTAACGCCTGTGTATCATCACGGTCGTCACCTGGAATCGCGCCGAAGTCGGCGACGTTTGTCCGGCCAACATGACGATCAGTCGAAGTCCGCTCTACCTGCTGCACGGCATCCGAGCGAGAAATGAGCAACAATGCGGCCAGTCCAAGCACACTCACGACAAGGCTATTTCGACTCACGGCTTTCTCCTAACGCAATCGCGGATTGCGAGTATCAAACGTTCGCAGTTTCTTGCAACTACCAAGCTGATCGTAGCAATGGCACAAACGGTGACTCAAGTAGCACACAGAAGGTTAGCACATCGCTCGCGACGTTAACGATCTGTCTTCCGAATCGCTTCCGCCCGAAACTTCTCACGAAACTGGGCAACGCGTTTGCGGCAGGCCTTGCCTAGCGGCGTGAGACCGTTCTTGTCCGAGTGTTTTTCCAGGACACCGATGAAGACTCCGTCCATTCCCATTTTCGAACTCTCTTCGAACACCAAGCCAAGCCGCTCCGTTGTGGGAACGATGTCTAGCTCGCCAATGACTTTGATGCCCATCGACTGCATCAACTTGATGTCTTCTGGGGCTGCCACATCGGAACGGTTTGAGCATAGTCGATCAAGCCCAGTCGGCGCAAGTTCTCCGCGTAGAAAATCGGATACCGCGCCGCATTGTGACGCTGCGGATAGCTTGCCACGCTGTGCGTCATCCAGAGCCAGTAATCCGGTTTGTGGACTTCGAGCACGGCATCCGCAAGGAAAACGCAGTGACGCAACATGCTGAGCCGGTAGAAGTCAGCAAACACCCAGTGCTCACGGTCTGGGTAATATTCGGCGGGCGGCACGATCTCGTCAAAGCTGATGTGAGAACTGGCCCAGTCGGCGTTCAAGTCGTCGATGCGATTGCGATAGAGCCGGCGAAGATAGTCTCGGTAAGCGCGGATTGCATGGGGATCGAAAGCCCAGACATGGTCCCAGTTGAACGAAACTTCACTCTCTTCACCTGGGCAGAGTTCGATCAACTCGACATGCCGTAACACGCCCTCACGTCTCAACTCGACAAGGCAGTTATGGATATGATGGCGCCAAAGATTGCGTGCTTCCGGATTCCAAGGCGAGGTAACGTGCCAGGGCCGACGTAAGGATGTCAGCCTTGACGATCCACCACCATATCCGGATGCGCTTTGGCCCAGTTAACAGATGGGTTGCCATAGAACGAAAGTCCGGCTCCGAGCTTGTCGTCGCGAATCCACGGCAGCGATCCGGCTGGCTTAAGCTCTATCCCTGAATTCAATTTCTGTGGCAGCCAGTATAAGCGCGGCTCAACATTTATGCTCGTCTCTGCTTGCGATACTGGCTGGGAGTGACGTCTAGTTCGCGGCGGAAGACTTCATACATGCGCGCGGCTTCGCCGAAGCCGACGTCGCGAGCGATCTCAGAAAGGGAGCGGTTGCTTTGAGTGAGTTCGCGTTTGGCGCGTTCGATGCGGACTCGGCGAATTTCGGTGGCGATGGGGCGGTCTAGCACTTTGCGGAAACGGAGTTGAAGTGTGCGCGTTTCGGCGTTGACGGCTCGCGATACATCGTCTTGTCCGATGCGGCGATGGCTGTTCTTCGAAATGAATTCCAAGGCGGCGGCGACTAACTTGTCTTCGACGGCGAAGAAGTCCGTGGATTCTCGAACGACGAGTCCTTGAGGTGGAAGCAGGATTGGTTTACTCGGCGGCTTCTTGCCATCCATCATTCGGTGCAACAATTTTGCGGCCTCGTAGCCAATGCGTTCGTAACCCATCTCGACGCTGCTCAGCGATGGGCGAGGATGCTCGCAAAGCGTTTCTTCGTTCGCACCAGCGATGACGGCCACGTCTTCGGGAGCTCGCCAGCCGCGTTCTCGGCACTTTTGCACGACGATTCGGCCCATCGTGTCGCCGCCAACATAAACGCCTATCGGCAATTTCCATCTGTCCATCCAATCGGCGATTGATTGCTCGGTCTTCCGCCATTGCGCAAGCGTCTTTGAATAGGCAAGCGACACGTTTGCCATCGTGCATGGAAAGCCGGACTGTTCAACCACCGCGCGGAATTCGGCTGTCTCCAAGTCGTGGGCATCATCACCACGACAACCGAGCGTCGCGAAATTGCGAAGCCCACGCGAAAGAAGATGTTCGGCTCGCAGACGTCCGGCCGTTTGATAATCGGGAAACACGCTTGGCAAATCTCTTTGCACGGGCGAGCTACGCCAAACGTTGACAATCGGCACTTTGATTCGCGCGGCGCGTTCGACCAACGCCTTAGTTGCTCGCGCGACGATGCCATCGTAGGGAAGTGACTTGGTTCGTCGCAACGGAAGTGCATCGTAGGCGTACTCGTCGACGATTGACTCCCAACCTTGCTCCTCGGCGTATTGTTGCGTCCCGGCAAAGACGCTCGTGTGCCTTTTGTATGGCCATTCGAGATCTAACATTAAAGCAATACGACGTGGTTTTCGGCTCATTCCCGTGCATCTCAAATTCGTTTTCATTTTTCCTAAAAACAGCAATTAAGCATGGTATGATAACCGCATTGCTGAATCCATAAACATACCTTTGAGGTGAATTTCAAAATGAAGAAGCCATTTCTATCCGCTTCGCTCTTCGCCGTCGTGGCGACGATGCTGCTCGCTGTGCCCGCCGTGGCCGACCAATTGCCAGATCCCGACGGCAAGCCCGCTGACATGACCAAGAAGGTCAAGGTCTTCATCATCATGGGCCAATCCAACACGCTTGAGATGGGCAAGGTTAAGGGGGACAAGGAAGGCTCGCTCGAACACGCGGTCAAGAACGAAAAGCTCTACTCCTTTATGGTCGATAACGAGGGCAACTGGACCACGCGGAAAGACGTCCGCAACGTGCATACTCAAGGCAGCGGTGGTCCTGGCGGTCGCGGCGGTGTTCGACGAAATGACTGGCTGACCGTCTCTGGCAACAAGATCGGCATCGAGACCGGCATCGGCCATCACCTCGGCAACGCGTTGGACGAACCCGTGTTGATCCTCAAGAGTTCGATCGGCAACCGAAGCCTTGGCTGGGATCTGCTTCCGCCTGGTAGCCCTTCGTACGAGTACGAACTTGAAGTGAAGAACCGCAAGACAAAGCAAGTCGAGAAGAAGACCATGGTCTACGCCGGTTACGGTCAAACCCCGCTCAGTTGGGAAAAGGGAACCGAGCCCAAGCCCATCGGTTGGAAGGCCGGCGTTCAGTACGACGGCGACGTCGCTCGGGCGAAGAACGTGTTGAAGGACCTGGATAAGTATTATCCTGGGGCGACCGGTTACGAAGTGGCTGGCTTTCTGTGGTGGCAAGGTGACAAGGACCGTTACAATGAAGGTCACGCCGTGATGTACGAGAAAAACTTGAACAACTTGATCGCGGCACTTCGAAAAGACTTTAACGCCCCGAAAGCCAAGTTCGTCTGCGCGACCCTCGGCCAAACGAGCAAGGAAAACGCCAAGGGCAACGAGAAATTGATCCTCGACGCGATGTTCGCCATCAGCGACGCCTCGAAGTACCCCGCACTCAAGGGCGACGTCGCCACCGTTTACACGAATCCGCTAAGCATGGGCGGCGCTTCCAACGGCCACTACGGTGGCAACGCCAAGACCTACATGAACGTCGGCCTCGGCATGGGCAAGGCCATGGTTGAGCTCCTGAAATTGGACAGTAAGTAATGCGTCGACTCGCGACGGTTTGTTTCGGTGTCAGCCTTATTGTGGGGATAACCTGCGCGATGGATGCGTCTGCACAGGACTCGTCCGCTTTCAAGTCAAAGGTCTTACCCTTCTTTAAGGCTCATTGCGTCAAATGCCATGGGCCGACTAAACGCAAGGGCGATATCCGGGTGCATGCGCTCGACGGCGACTTGTCGTCAGGAAAGGATCTGGAGACGTGGGAGTCGATCCTGGATATTCTCAAGTTCGGTGAGATGCCGCCGATCGACGAGCCTCAGCCGAGCAAGGCCGAAGTCGAGGCGGTCATGAAGTGGATCGAGGCGGAGATGCGGAAGGCTGTAGGACGGGCACTCCTGCCCGTCGAAGGTGGCGAGACAGGCAAGAGTGCCCGTCCTACAGTTCGTCGGCTGACGAATGTCGAGTATCAGAACACGCTCAATGAGTTGCTTGGCTTTGAGCTGGACATCACCGGTGACCTGTCGGAAGACCCCGAGCTGCATTACGGGTTTAACAACACCGCCGAGTACATGCGGATGGGGCCGGAGCAACTGGACCGCTACCTTGAGATCGCGCGGAAGGCGATGCGGGCGGCGATCGTGGACCCCGAAAAGCCGACGCCTTACAAGAAACGCCAGACTTGGAAGCCCCTTGGTTTAGACCGTGGTATGGCGCTTGATGAGTTGGGCCGCTGGGGCAACCGCCGTGGTTCGGTCGCTGGTGGGATGAGTCTGCAGGACTACCCAAAGCACGGTGAGTTCCGACTGCGCATCCAGGCGTCTGGCATTATCCCGCCGGGCTTTACGGAAGTGCCGCTGAAGATCGACATGGGGACAGAGCCCGGCGCAACCGAGACGCCCTATAAGACAGTCGCTGAGCTGTACCTGACCAATACGCCGGACGAGCCGAAGATCTACGAGTTCCGCGGCCGGATCGAGAACCACCCTTCCTCAATGGTTCGGCAGGGCAGGCCCCCGAACGCCAAGCTGGTCGAGCGTGTGGCGATCAAACCACGCCTGTTCTATGACAACGGCACACTCAACGATGGCTTGAACTACGCCAACGTCCGCCAGCTCGCGATGCCGCGTGCGGTGATCAACTG
>PBMZ01000144.1 GCA_002722955.1 Planctomycetaceae bacterium
ACACCCGGTGCCAACGCGGCGACCCGGATTGGTGTTGGCCGAGGTTCGATCCAACCCGCCGCTTTGAACAGTGTCGTGCCTTCCGGCTGAACTTCGGCTGTCACCGAAGACACCGGCACTACCGTCACCGATTTGGGTGGAAACACAAGGTCTCGCGATGCCCACGCCACTAGCGACAGCAAGCCCAGGATCAGAACCAACGGCAACACGTATCGGCTAATGAGCCGAGTGCCGAGTGCCGCAGAATTCCGAGGCCGCGCGGCGTCGCGATCGACGGCAAGATCTCGAAGATCAACTTCGTTCGTCATGGCTGTATCCCTGAGACAAGAGTCTAGAGACAAGAGTCCAGAGTGACGCGTTGCCGCTTTGCCACTTGATTCTTGCCCCTCGCCTCTTGTCCTTCTCACTTCTTCTTCACAAAAACGCCTGTTGCCAACACTGTGAGGTTTCCGTCGTCGTCACGTTGAGCTTTGCCTTTAACGACGACTGTAGAAAGTTCTTTCACATCAAGAAGTTTTTTGGCGTCGGTCTTGATCAGTGATCCGCTGTCATCGACGACTTTCACTAAGGCAGTGGATGGCGGCAGCTTGTCGGTTTCGCAACAGTAGTCCCAGGGGATTGGGCAGTCATCGCCAGGGATGTCGCTGCAAGCCTTGAGTGATCCGTCGACAACGGTGAACGCCGCGCGGCCTTCGATCCAAGGATTCTCTCCACCGCCGATTCGACCGACGAGAATCACTTCTTCACCGTCTTTTGATTGCTCTCGAGCCTTAATCACATCAGCAGCGCCATCTGGCTCTTCATTCAACAAGAACTGTGAGCCATCAACTGATGGAACTTCTGTGATTTGAACTGGTCCCGTGGGCTGTTCCTGTGCACAACCAGCGAAGAGACTGAATGAAAGACACGCGACAAGGGTCAAGAGACAAGAGATACGGCTCAAAATATTAGAGTTGCTATCGCTACGCATTGTTCATTCCTTCCGTTGAGACAAGAGTTAAGAGACAAGGGTACGGGACACACCGAGCCTCTTGACTCTCCGTCCCTTGACTCTTGACTAAACTGATTTCAACCCATCGACGATGGGCATTCGTAATGCTCGGATGGCCGGTGGGATGGCTCCGAACAGTCCAAGTAACAAACCAACGCTACATCCAATCAACACCGCCATGCTGTCGATGCGAAGCGTGAAGGCTCCCATCGTGAAACGCACGGCCAAACCGTTGATCAGCAACAAGGCAATCAAGGCAGCCAACAAACTCGCTCCGGCCGCCATCAGGATGCCTTCCTGGATCAGACTCACAACGATGGCTCGACGTGCGAAGCCGATCGTTTGAAGTGTCGAGAGTTCTAAAGTCCGCCCGACAACCGATCCATACATCGTGTTCAAGCCAGCAAAGATGCCTGCTCCTGATACTAGCAACACAACCAACCAAGCCAGCCATCGCACAGGCCCGTAATCTTTCTGAAGCCCCGCGTAGTACTCGGCCTCGCGTTTAACGTTCAGTTCCAAGTTGCGACGTTCCTCGCAAAACAGTTGCACATCCGCAAACTCACCCTGTGGAGCCAACGTTAAGGCAACGATACTCAGGTCCTGTCGTTTCATTGCTTGTTGCAAGTCATCAAGCCGACACCAAGCCTCGGATTCGAATGCCGAACCGCTCGCCGAGAAGATGCCACTGATCTTCCAAGTTCGACCTTCAAACGAGATCGATTTTCCGATTCCAGCTTGTTCCTTTGTCGCACCAACCTTGGTTGCCGCCATGCGACCGATCATGACTTCGCCTGACTCTGGCCAGTCACCTTCTTCAATCTCTACCTGTCGACGGACAAGCAGCGCGGATCGAGTCACACCTCGTACTAGCCCCATTGTTTGCGGTGACAAGTCACTCGGCTGATCCGATGAAGTGCGACTTGCCCCAAGACGGATGAGCGTCCCAAGATACAACTCGGGCGAGACGTATTCCTGACCAAAGCGTTCTTGGATTCCCTCAACAGTCGCTGGCACAAGGTCGTTTGTCTTCATGGGAATCGACGAGTATTCGAGGTTCTCTCCCATGCCAAGCGAATAAATCAGGATAGTTTGCCGATCACCGCTGACGGCCAGTGAACGCTCGAGCCCTCGAATGAATCCCACAACAACGAATACCAATACGATCACCGTCGTCAGGCCCAGGAACGTTAAACACGTTCGCAATGGACGACGGAATAGGTTTCGGATTGCGTACTCCCAGGGAAGGAAGCGGAATACGAGAGCCACGGTCAAAGTCCAGGAGAGACAAGAGTGGAGGGTCGAGAGTCAAGAGGTTGGCGTTGCGAATCGAGAGTGCTTGACTCTTGACTCTGATCTCTTGACTAGCCGAAAGACCGTTTAATCAGCACAAGAAAGACATGTGCAATGTGCGCATAGAGCGACCCTGGTTGGGGCCGGAGCCGCAGCAATGTTGCTCGGTTCGCTCGTTGAGACAATCGGTCAAACGAGCGGTTGAGAAAGCTTCATCGACGATCAATGGCTGGAAGCAGTCCTCGGAACGGTGATCCAAAACCACGGGTTTCTGGACGATGGCACCGCCACAAATGCCTTGGCAAGAGACTCCGCCAGAATCGCTGGGACATGGAAGATCGCCGTGTTCTTCGTCGCAGTCAGCACAGCAAGGAGCCACAGTCGAACTGGGCACTTCGTGTTTCGCATCCACGCAACATTGACCAGCAATACAAAAACCATCGCCACACCACACGGGGCAGACGATTAATGCGGTCATCAGCAAAAGGGATACGATCTTGCGGTACATGGTTGAGCCTCGGTCGAGGATTCCAGTCTACAGCTGAATTCACAGCTGAGCAATTGCAAAACGTGACAAGAGACGCTGCCATGCGGGTTACCGTGAGGCGCTAGTCCTTGATCTCAGTCGAGCGACTAACTACTTCAAACTTCCGCTAAAGAGCTGAGCATTGATCAAAGCCATCGAAGTCCGAAACTCTCGAAGAGATTCCAGATACGACATGTTGACCTGCAAGTAAGTCTGTTGTGCCGTCAGCAGCGTGAGGTACTGGACCTGTCCCTTTTCGTAGCCGCCCGTGACAAGGGCAAGCGACTTCTTTGCTCGCGGGACCATGCGTGTACCATATCGCTCGACCTGCTGCCGGGCGTTGGCATACCTTCGATATGCGGTGGCCAAGTGGTCTTGGATATGCAACTCGATCCGCTCGGCATCTTTCTTCGCCGCTATCCACTCTGCTTCGGCAGCTGAGATGTTGCCTTTATTCCGATCGAAGACCGGTAGTGGAATGCCAAGTTGCACGTTGGCATTATCGCTTCCTGTGATGTTGTTGTGCCGCATACTTACGATGAAGTCGACGTTAGGGATTGGCTCTCTGCGAGCCCGACGAATCACGACAGAAGCGCGATCCACTCGAGCCTGAGCTGCATTCAACTGAGGGTTGCTGCTAAGCACTGTCTCATAACAGGCATCCCAATCGAGCTTGGGAATTTTTCCGACTAAGTCACCAGATACAGCAACCATCTTCAGGCGAGGCTTCCCGACGACCGCCAACAGTCGGCGCCACGCTTCTTGGTGTTCGTTGCGAGCGTTATCTAGCAAGATTCGCGATTCATCAGCGCGAATCTCGGCCTGCAGCAAATCGTTGTCTGTTCCGAGTCGACCTTGCAGTAACTTTTCCGTCGCCTGCACAAGTTCGTCGCCGATGCGCGCCAATTCCTTGGTCAGCTCAACTCGCCTTTGCGCAACCAGTGTCTCATAGAAACGAATCCGGACATCACTAAGCACACGTTGCTCTTGCCCGTGAAACAGAAAGTGAGCCTCGTCGATCGCTTTGCTGGCAATCTCTTGATCCAACTTCAGCTTACCCGCAGTAATGAACCGTTGGCTGACGAATCCACCCTGTTGCCCAGACGTCCCTCGGTTTCCGACTTCCGTGGCGTGGTAGCCGATGACGGGATTGGGATAACGACCCGCCTGAAACTGTCGCCCTTTTGCAGCTTGAATTCGAGCCGTTGCTCTGGCCAGTGTCGGGTTGTGTTGAAACGCGAGGCCTTCGAAGTCCGCCAACGACATTGATCGCTTGGCACCGGTCTCTTTCTTTCTGCCTTCCGAGGCATCTTGCCCGACTGCCAATAGCGGCAAACAGACAAGAGCAACAAGAGACAGAAAGAGACAACGCACCTGAGACCTCAAAGCGGCGTAAACGCATCACAAAGTAGCCTGACTCTCTGAGCCGGGCGTTAAATACCCGACTCAGAGAGTCAGGCTACAACTAGGCTCGCACCGTGCGCACGGGGAGACCCCACTACCTCTTCATCGGCTTCACCAAGCCGCAAAATCAGATCTCCCCACAATGTCCGAGTTTCTTGCGCAAACGGTAAAGTTTGACACCATTGATACCGCGTTCTTTGGAGTGCGGCGATTCATCGCCGCACTCCAAATGCGCTCTGTCCCGTTGGGACGTCCCGTCATCAGCACCGTTAGAGGATTCAAGCCAGTTTCGAGTCTCTCGCCAAATCCTCGGCGCGGCCAGCAAGGCACCGGAAACCAAAACGGCGATCCAAAGCGGTACAAGGAATTCAAAGTTGGAATCAGTCCCAATATTGGCATCCAGGAGTGGCCTTGCTGTCGATAGCCACTTTTGCGATGAGTCTGGATTGGGCACGTGATGAAACCTGATCGTCGCCCACTCAAACATGCTTGGCGAGAAGATATAATTGACATGCAGGTTGCTGTTGAAAGCCTCGGCATAGAGATTCGATGCCAACATCGGAACGCGGATGTTGCCACCGATGTAGCGAAATTGACATACAATCAAAATCGCGATCAGCGCCACCGTTTGAACTAACCAGGTGATCCAAAGCTTTCTTTTCATCGTTGCCCAACACGAATGGCTTGGATTGAGGCAACAGCCAACGCTTCAATCAGCTGCCCCCAATGCTTACTCTCATATCGAATTCCCAAACCTAAGCCAAGAGCGAGCCTTTGATGACCGACACACCTGATCCATCCCCGCCGGCAGATCAATCCGCTTTGATTTGGAAACTCATCCAATGAGCGGCAGCCGGCATCATCTTTGCCAGCATCTTCGCATGCGTCGGGATGTCGATCGCAAGAAGCCGATGTCTGGTGAGCATCACGGTCACAGCTCTTGACGAATCCGTCGAACCTCGAGATCACAAGATTCCGTTTATCAAGCAAAAGGAAGCGTTACCCGACTATCAAATCTTGGTTTCGCATCGTCGACAGTTTTTCTCAACACACCTCGAAGCCAAGATCGATCAATCAGCACTGGAGGGTCTGACTTGGGATCTACCGGCTCCCATCAGCGTCAAAGACATCACTTCCCTTCAGTTGCGTCACAAGGACAAAGTCGTGTCCGATGCTCTGGCCGAGGTCTCCGTCATTGGCGATACCATCGAAGAAAGAGGATACCGCTTCGATTTCAGTTACGAGCAATCCGTCGCGGTCGGCTTCGATTCTTTCTTTGACACACCCGTCGGAAAGGCGATTTTGACGGGGATCGGCAGTTCTATTGTGTTGCTGGTCTCGCTGTTCGTGCGAGGGCGACGTTCAAGTCGCATAGAGATTTCGCTCGACGGCGATGTTTAGCCTTCCATGATTCGGCGCAAGCGATTTTGAAGTCGAGATAAGCCGCCGCCCGCGTAGTCCTTGACCTTTTCCCCGTTTGCATAGATCAAGTTGTAGGGCAAGACATCGACCTCGGCCAACCAAAGGTTGGCTTTCTTGAAGCCGATCAAACCTGGTTGATCGAGCAGCAATTTCCCAAAGCGGACGCTTACGAACTCGGAATCTGTTTCCAGGTAAGCCGTCAATTCATCCGTCCAGCGTGCGCAGTTTTCGCAGGTCGTCTTCCCCAAGATCAAGACCGCGTAGGGCGATTGGATGAATTCTTCCCAGTTGCTGCCGTCGAGTGTTTCATAGCGTGACATTGAATCGTCCGACTGAATGAGAAAAGATGCCCGGCTCCTGCGCGAAGCCGGGCATCGAAAGCGATTGCTGTAGGTTCAACGACGAAGCGATTAGGCCACGAACTCGTCGCCTTTGCTCCAGTCCGCGCCACAAAGTCCGCCGCTTTGCAAAGCTTGAACTGTCCGCAAAACTTCTTTCGGGCTACGACCAACAGGCAGGTCGTTGATGGTGATGGATCGCACGATGCCTTCGTTATCGACAATCACGACGCCGCGGAACGCTGCTCCAAGATCGTCTTTAAGAACACCGAACGCCTTTGTTACTTCGTGGCTCGTGTCGGCGAGAACCGGGTGCGTGATTTCTTCAGGGAAAGTTTCCCGGCAAGCGAACCAAGCTTTGTGTGAGAAAAACGAATCGGTGCTGCAGCCGATCATCTCGACGCCGTCATCTTGAAAATCACCCAAGAGAGACTGGAAACCTTTGATTTCGGTCGGGCAAACAAACGTGAAGTCCAGCGGGTACCAGTACAATACGTACCACTTGCCAGCCAAATCGCCACTGCTGATTGCCTTTTCTTCACCGTTTACATACGCGACGCCGGACCATTCCGGAGCCTTTTGTCCAACGAGACTCATCTGATGTTCTCCTAGGTTGAGAATTAAACGAAGTTGAGGGTAAATGTGTCCAAGCCGCTATTCATAGGCACTCAGGCCGCGATTTTCAACCGCAGGCGCAGTAGCAGAGGCGATCTTTTCGTTTAACCCGTTGCCGAAGGCGAGGCGAGCCCCCAGAAATCCTCGCCTGCGGCTACGGGTTAAACGAATCAAGAGGCAGTCAGGTTACTTGGCCAGCGATTGAGGCTACAATCACCCCGTATCCTTCTACCCACCGAGATCCTTGAGCCCCCAATCATGTCCGAGACTACTTGGCCGTGCCTTCAAGACAACATCGACGCGATCCTGGCCGATTGTTCGCAGCCGTTGCACGCACTCGCGAATGGCGAGGTCGCCGCGATCATCATTCGCAGGGCGTTTCCTCAAAGCGAATGCGCTAGTCTGATTCAACATCTGATCGCTGAAGAGTTGATGTTCGACAGCGACGATGAACGCGTCAGCTCCCACGCCTTGCCAACCGATGTCGTGGATCAGTTCACTCGGCAAGGCTTGAATCCGACCGCGAGTCAGCGGAAGCGAATCGATATCGGCACCAGCCTCGGAAATCTTGGCGGCGACCAAGAACGTTTTTTCAAGGATGCCGAACAGACGCACGCGTTGTTTAAGAGGCTGTTCGAAAACCGAGCCAATCCGATCACAACGGTTTATGAAGCCTTGTCGGCATTGGCGAACGGAAAACAAGTCATCACCGCCCGCGAATCCGATGGGCGCGAGTACGGTCCCGCCATCTTTCGCATTCACTATGGCGGCTACACGTACGGTCCTCACTTTGACAGTGTTCGTTTGCGAGAGGCTCGCAGCCAATACGAAGTCTACAAATTCGAACACCAGTTCGCCGGAGTCCTCTGTCTACAAAACGCAACCAGCGAGGGTGTAACAGCCCAGGGAATCATCCATCGTCAACGCTGGTATCCAGAATTAGAAGCCGTTTTGAAGGGCAAACGTTTTTACGAGTACCAACAAACGAATGACATCGAGCATGTCCAAGTCGACCTGGAACCGGGCGACTTGTACTTCTTTAATACAGGCATGATTCACGAGGTGCCCGGTGTCGAGGGTGACTTGCCAAGAGCCGTGATGGCAACATTCATTGGCTATTCAGACGACCAAAGCGAAATCATGGTCTGGTCCTAGGCTTAGTCGCTGAATTCCCTGAGCGGCAAATCACTTGTAGCAGAACCCCCGCATTCTTCCCCGTTAGCCGTTGTCCAGAGTGGGGTTACGCAGCCACAGATCGATCGGTTGCGGCTAGCCGCAGCAAAAATCTCGAAAAACTTCCTCCTGTTTTCCAGCGTTGTTCGTACATAGGGTTGTTACCGTAACTTGTTGTCAGTCATCAGTTAGCGGATCGGGCCAATGTTCCAAAAGCGAGATACTAGCGCTGGCCGCGAGCCAGCCGGGGCAAACGGCGAAGATTTCGCCACACGATGGTATGAAATCGTCGAATCGTACGGTGGTTTGACTGGCGCAGTTGCAAAAAGCCGGCGCAAAACTGCCTCTAAGAGTGATTCCAACGACCACGAATCCACTCAGATTCGGATCAAACGATCGAGACGCTAATGTACCTCGATCACAGCGATCAGCCGTCAATTTTCCCACTGTCGGCAGAAACTATTACTAGTTTTCTGTAAGATCAAATACTAGTTAAGACCACTAGTGTTTCGAGGGCGGTGCGAATGGCCAAGGCGATCGAATTCTTCTTTGACCCTGATAACGACGGGGCGAACAAGAAGGAACGCGCACTCTCTTTGTCCGAAGTTCCGAAATCGTGCAAGAACGGCTTCCACTGCTGGGTCGACTGCCAGGAAACCGAAGGCCGCGAGCTACTTGAAGAACTGGGGATCAACAAGGATGTCTTAGAGGACATCTTCAACGGCGACCCGCGAGCCCAATTGAACGTCTTCAAGAATTGCATCTTCTTCACGCTTAGCGAAGTCCGCGTCTCCCATAACCGCTTAGTTAGCGTTCCAGTCAAAGTCGTCGCCGGCGAAACTTTCTTGATCACCATGCACGACAAGCGGGCCGAGTTCACCGAGGTCGTACAGAACACCTACAAAGAGGGATTCTACAACGTCGCGAAATCCTCGGGGTTTTTGTTCTTCGAGCTCGCCGATCACTTGTCCGTAGTCTATCGGAATACGCTTACAACATTTTGCGAGCACATCGAAAGGATCGAAGACGGCCTCATCGACAAGGCTGACGACAGCATCTTCCGCTTGGCATCGGGCATGATTCGTGACTTACTCGAGTTTCGCAAGAACATCATCAACAGCCGCGAAATCATTCATGAACTGGCGACTCGAGTCTCCCCGTTTGTGTCCACGACGACGCAGCCGTATTTGGAAAAGAAAGCGAACTTGCTACAACGACTTGGCGACGATGTCACCACCGAACGCGAAGTGTTGTCCGAGTGCTTGGCACTCTATATGGGTATCGTCAGTTACCGCACGAACAAAGTCGTCACGCGGCTGACCGCCGTCAGCACGATTTTCTTGCCCTTAAGCTTTTTGGTCGGTCTTTACGGAATGAACTTCGAATTCATGCCCGAGTTGAAATGGCCGCTGGGCTATCTCTATTTTTGGTGCGTTGCCATCAGCACGGTCGGCGTCTTGATGGCGATCATGAAACGTAAGAAATGGATCTAGGAAGATCCATTGTAACCCGAAGCGTGAACGAGGGACGCTAACACGCGTTCGAAATCAAATCGCTGGAAGACGGAGCACGAGCCGTGAGCAAACTTCGAGTCGGCGTGATCGGTGCCACTGGTAAGGGCAACTACGGACATGGTTTAGACACCGCATTCTCTGGCGTAGATCGAGCAGAAATCGTCGCTGTCGCTGACTCGAACGCCGCGGGTCTGAAGCGAGCTGGTGGCAAGTTAAGAGTCGACCGGTTGTACGCTGACTACCGTAAGATGCTCGACACCGAAAAGCTCGACATCGTCTGCATCGGCCCACGATGGATCACGGACCGCGTCGAGATGGTCGAGCGAACGGCTGACGCTGGCTGTCACATCTATTGCGAAAAGCCGATGACACCAAACTTAGAATCCGCCGACAAGATCGCGGCCACCGTCCGCCGCAACAAGATCAAATTCCAGATGGCGCACCAATGGAGAGCCGCGCCACCAATACGAAAAGCCTTCGAAAACATCGCCGCCGGAGAATACGGTAAGCTGTTAAGAATCAGCATTCGCCCCAAAGACGATCACCGAGGTGGCGGGGAGGAACTTCTGGTTCACGGGACTCACTTCTTTGACCTGATGTTCACAATGGCAGGACTTCCACGTTGGGCCAGCGGGCATATTCAGGTCGGAAATCGCGACGCCAAAAAATCCGATCGCACGGAAGGCACGGAACCAACCGGCCCGATCGCTGGCGATTCCATTTCCGCCGTCTTCGGATTCGACCATGGAGTCCGCGGTTACTTCGAGAGCACTGCTGGCATCGCTCTCCGCAACAAAGAGCGGCCGTTCGATCACTTATACGGAGTCTTCGTCGAATGCGAGCGAGCTTTGTTGAGGTTTCGTCAACCCGGCGATGTCTTCATCCACCCCGCGCCCGCAGTACTACCCGATTTGGAAAATCTAACGTGGAAGAAGCTGTGGATCGAAGACTGGCACTTCACGCCCGAACACAAACCTCGAACGGATTTGCGTCGCACGTGGATTCATTACGGCAATCGTTTCATGGCTAACAACTTGATCGATGCGATCGAAAACGATGCCAAACCTCTATCAAGCATCGACCACGCAGTCGCCATCACCGAAGTCGTCCAAGGCGTCTACGCATCGCACTTCAGCGAAGGCCGCCGGATGCCAATTCCGCTCAAAAGCCGAAGGCATCCGTTGTTGTAGTTGAGCCTGGATTGGGTTCATTTGTCATTTGTCATTTGAGCATGCAGGAAGTTGTCGGCACTGCGTCTCCTATGGCAAATGACTAATGAAAAATAACTAATGGCTAATCCTCCGCTTCATTCCTCTTCACGTTCAACCGGCTTCAACTCCCCATCGCCGTCTTCGTAATCCCAAGTCGAAAGCTGGCGTTTGATCTTTCGCACAGAGTCCGCGCTCGGCGGTTCATTCGTACCGTATGTCTTGATCTTGGGCTTCTTTTTCTTGCCCGCTTCCAAGTCGCCTCGGTCGAAGGGCGTGCGGTTCTTGAAGAGTTCGAAGAGCCAGAACTCGCCGTTTTCGCTTGGTCGAAGCCGCAGCAGCGATAAAAGAACCGCTGTGCCAACGAAAATGCCGCAACAGACCATCAATGGCACTTGAGGATCTTGTGCGGCGGAGAGAATGATCGACAGACAGACCATCAAACCGATGGTCATGACAAATGCGGTTGCGAAAATCGAGACCGCTGCTCGGCCGGTATCTCGGTTGTGTCGCATGAGTCAGAAGTCTAATTGCGCCGCACGAAAAAAGGCTACCGGATTAGAAGCCCGGCTTCTTGAAAAAGCCGGGCTTCTTTAAGTCCGCTAACTTATTTCCGCGTGCCCCTAATTGATTCCGAATTTGTGGACGAAGATATCCAAATAGAGTACCAAGACCATCAAACCCAATACAAATGCCATTCCGCAGTAGGTCGCCGCAACCAGCACGCGTTCGCTGGGTCTCTTCCGCGTGACGGCTTCCCAACAGAGGAACACCATGTGGCCTCCGTCCAGAACGGGAATCGGCAAGAAGTTCAGGATCGCCAGGTTGATACTCAGGAAACCTAAGAACAATAGCAGCTTCGACCATCCCAACTTGGCCACTTCGTAAGCCACTCGAGCGATGCCGATCGGTCCGTGAAATTCTTTCACCGACAAGCGACCGCCGAACAGACTATGCAACGTAAAGTAAATCTGCAGCATGGTCTTCTTAGCTTGATGGTAGCCCATCGAAAACGCCGCCGGCCAAGTTTCCGCTTGGCGGGTTGCCATTAAGCTAGAAACATGGAAGCCGCGCGTCGGCGAAAACCAAGCGATTTCCGAATCGCGCACGGGCGTCAATCGGATGTCTTTTTCTTCGCCTTCGTTGCTAACGGTCAAGATAACGTCTCGCAGCGGAGCTCGCTGCATCTTCCAAAACGCGGCTGCCCAATTCTTATTCTCGCTGTCGAACTTAATCTCGATCACATCTTCTTTGAAGTTGTCTTTCTCGACACCATCGGGCTTCACCAGTTGCATCTTGGTGATTCGTGAGTTCGGCAAGATCCCCGCTTCATGAGCCGGACTGCCTTCCTTGACCTTCAAAACTTGCGTTGTCAGGTGATAGGCCACGCCGATCGATGGAATCGACAGCGGAATGTTCTGAGCGTTCGGTCGCTCGATCCAGCCAGGAATGTCGGCAGGTACAACCTTCAATTCGACCAGCTTATCCGCTCCGCCATCGGAAGCGCGAGAAACCGCGACCGTGACTTCTTTTCCTTGTTGCTCGGCAAAGTAACCCGGAAGTTGCAACGCGTGAATCACGCTGCCAACATCCTTGCCATCGATTTGAGCGATCTTGTCGCCAACTTCGAAACCAGCTTTGTCGGCTGGTGATCCGCTTCGAATGGCGGCAATCTTTTCGATATCCATCCAAAGCCCAAGCGTGCGGAATCGATTCGGAGTCACCGTCACCTTGGCCAGGTCGCCTTGACCTTCACGCTTAACATAAAAGTCCAATGTCTTCGATCGGTTGCGTGCCAAGAAGTCCTGCAACTGCGGAAACGATTCGATGTCAACATCGCCAATCCGCATGATCTCGTCTTGAGGCTCGAAACCAGCGTTCGCGGCGGGAGTGCCCGCGACGACGTGCGGCAATGCGTTCTCATCGTCCTTGTTGAAAGGAATCAGCTTCGTACTTTGCACCGACGACGCACCGATTTGCTTGCGAGTCCCGTTGGTGTCAGCGATCACGGAAATCTTGAAAGTCTCTCCGTTCGGATGAAGGCCCTCGATCACAATTTCTTCCGATCGCGAGAGAGCGACTCCCAGGATGACGTCGTCAAACGCACCGACCTCGTCGCCGTTCATGCGAGTGATCGTGTCGCCATGTTGCAACCCGGCCTTCCAAGCTGGCATTCCAACTTGCAATCCACCAAGAATCGGTGGCGTGGTTTCCGTGCCCATCTTAAATGCCAGCACGAAGAACAACATGCCAGTGATCACATTCATGATCACTCCGGCCGAGATGATTGCCATTCGCTGGCTTACCGTTTTGGATGAATAGCTGCGAGGGTCCTGTGCGATCTCCTCGCTGCTTAGTTGGCTGGGGTCGATATCGTCTTGCCCCAGCATTTTGACATAGCCGCCAAAGGGGATGATCGACAGTGCGTATTCTGTCTCGCCCTTCTTGAAGGACCAGATGATCGGACCGAAACCAATACTGAATCGCTCGACATACACATCGCACCACTTCGCAACGGCGAAGTGTCCCAACTCGTGGAAAAAGATGACCAGGCCCAGGCCTAGTGCGACGTAGAGAATGCTGATGATGTCCACCGACGTGTCTCCTCACGCGCCCATTCGTCCATCCGCAATAAATCGGACAGCGACGGCGTCGCGTCAAATTGATGATGATCCAACACCGCGCGGCACGCGCGAGGGATATCGTTAAATCCAATTTCTCCGACCAAGAACTGCTCGACAGCAGCCTCTTTAGCCGCATTCAATACCGCCCCGCAAGTACCACCCTGCGCGGCGACCTCAAAGCCCAACTGAATCGCCGGAAAAGCGTCCATGTCAGGCGGCTCGAACTCTAAACTACACGCTTCCGTCCAATCCATCTGCGGCGAGATGCCCTGGATTCGATCCGGGTACGTCAAAGCGTACTGGATCGGCAACTTCATATCCGGCGGCGATAGCTGAGCCATCACCGAACCGTCCACGAATTCGACCATGGAATGTACGATCGATTGCGGATGCACAACGACCTGAATCTGATCGGCATCCAAATCAAATAACCACTTGGCCTCGATGATCTCCAATGCTTTGTTCAACATCGTGGCCGAGTCGATTGTAATCTTTGTCCCCATGTCCCAAGTTGGATGCTGCCGCGCCTGCTCGGGCGTGACTTGTTCCAATTGTTCCATTGACCAGCCTCGGAAAGGTCCGCCGCTGGCAGTTAAGACAATCCGTTTGACGTCCCGCCGCTGACCACATTGCAGTGATTGAAACACCGCACTGTGTTCGCTGTCCACGGGAATCAAAGTCGCTCCTGTTCGCCTGGCCAAATCCATCACCAGGGGCCCGGCAACAACCAACGTCTCCTTGTTGGCCACGGCAACTCGTTTGCCAGCTTCGACGGCCGCCCAAGTTCCACGTAAACCGGCAGCACCAACAATTCCACTGACAACCGTGTCGACTTCAGGATGACGAGCGACATGTTCGATGCCGTCATCTCCGAAAAGCAACTCGGTCTCGCCCCCAAACAGCGCAGTTGAAACCTGCCCTTTGAGTGACTCGTCAGCCAAGACCGCCCAGCGCGGCTGGTACAATTCGCACTGCTGCGCCAGGACTTTCCAATTCTGGCAAGCCGTCAAGGCCGCTGCGCTCATGCGGTCAGTGTGAGCGTGAATCACACCCAAAGAGCTGCCCCCGATCGAGCCAGTCGAACCTAGAACTGCAATACGATTCATAAACCTGCTACAGGCGATTGCCTAAATTGTACGGTCTGCGCTGTTTCTATAACCGGACTGAGTGACAAAATGCGCACACTTTGTGTGTTTGTTCTGAACCAATCTACGCTTTACTATTCTGATGAGCGCGAAACGTGTCCAAGACAAACAACCGCTGGTTGCGCAAAATCGGCGCAAACCTACTCAAGCTCAGCATTTTACGGCGAGCCCAATTTCCCCGCAAGGGGCGTTCTCTGGCCGCGACCGGGATTCCTAGATCGCTCCAACGCATCAATATTTGCTTGTGGACGCATAGGATAGCTTGGTGTCTAATGATTACATCACTGTCGTCGCGAATCCGTTTTCGTGACATCTTCTGGCGTGGGCGATTGCATAACCCGTGTTGGCTCGCCAACGGTGGAGTCGGCTACCTTCCGTTGCCGCGGCAGCATGAACGGGCTACGAGACGCGGTTGATGGGCGCTCACACGGAAGTCGGAGCGTCGGCTAAACTGGTGGCCAAGTTCTCCGCGAGTGGAAATTCGACGACCGCGAGTTGTGGGGCAGCTTGGAGATCACTGCACGCTGGGCACACCGATGTTCTGCAAGATCGCGTGCAGCTCGTTCCGTTCTTCGTCGGTCAAGGCTCGTGTTGGCAAGCGGCTGGGACCTCCGGGGCGACCGCATAGCTCGAGCGCGGCTTTGATGACCGGACTTTCCGAACCGGTTCGCTTCCAAAGCTTGCCGCGAAAGTCGCTCCAGGGCCAATTGACGGCGGTCAGCTTTTGTTGAGCGGCCTCGTATTCGCCGCTTTGCAGCAACTTCCAAACAGAGATATCGTGCTCAGGCCAAACGGTCGCTAAGTGAGTGATGTAGCCGGTTCCGCCCAGCATTCGATTCATCACGTGTAATCCCACGTTGTCCACGACGGCCAAGGAGTCTGCAAAACGAGCGACGCCGCGCAGATACTCGCCACTGCCGTTGCTGGAAGACCATTTCAGCGACACGCAACGCGGCAGTTCCGCCAGCCGAGCGATTTGGTCCAGCGACATGTTGTAGCCTTCCCAATACGTGTTGTAGGCCATGATTGCAATTCGCTCGGTGGCGTCATGTACGGCCTGAAAGACTCGCAGGCAATCCTCGTCGGACGATTCGTAATAATACGTGGGACTCATTTGAATGCCGTACGCACCGATCGCTTCCGCGTGACGAGCCAACTGGATCATGCGTTGCGGGTCGGTGTCTTGAGCGCCCACCAACACCGGAGTCTTGCCCGCAGCGGCCTCGACAATCGTTTCACTGACCGCCTTGCGTTCCTCCAAGGAAAGCGTTGGAAAGTCACCGCCTGCCCCGACCGCCAACAACACGCCTTGGCCTTGCACAATGCCGTGCTCAACCACGTATTCCACGTTGGTTCGAATCGCGCCGTGATCGACGGATAAGTCCTCGTTCAGATTGGTGATGACCGGAATCATCGGGCCGCAAAGTTGCTGTTTGACTTTCTGGATATCCATGAGTTTGCGAGTGTCCGTGGAAAGTAGGTCGAGTGCAGAAATAGAACAGCGATGATGGTCAGCTCAAACGTCGTTATTCTAAGAGACAATGGTGCACGCACAAAACCCATCTGCCAATTCCTCTCTCGGTGGGTGCGCTCACGGATTCTCATATGCCGCATACGGTTGTCAGCTCTGCTGGGTCTTCCCATTTCCCCCAATCAGCTTCGCGAGCCGCGTCCATGGCTCGCTTTGGAAGTCCCTCCACTGGACGATTGAGAGTTTCAAGACATCCCAGAGTGCAGCGTGAGAAAATATAGCAACCCGTGTTGCTACACCATCTCTCGAGGCATTACCTCGCCCAAAAGGTGGTTAACACTCCGACACAGACTCCCAATTTGAATTCACCAACTGTTCAGTTTGCGGCTGCGCGGTGTGCTGGAAGTTTCTGTGCACGTTGGCGAACGGGTTTCTTAGTTTCAGTACGGCGATTTCGCGTTCTTGGACCATACGAGCAGCTCGATTATACTCAAAGCCTGGAGTCGTCGATCCGTTTTCGCGACACTTATGTCATACAGAACCCCGTTGCACGACGCAGGCTCCTTTTGAATTCGGATGTCGAACAACTCGTCGCCGCGAAACTCCTCTGGGCCGCTGAGGATGGCTCGCCAATTGCTCCTTCCGATTCCGACGGCGCTGCTGAAATGGCTGCAATCGCGCGTAGGCGGTGGAACTCATACGAGCGTCGCAACAAGAACGTTCCCGACACCATAGAAAATCGCATTACCGATCTAATGCGCGGCCTAGGAGAGCATTGTGAAACGGGTGGATGGCGTATGGTTGGCGGCCTTGAGAGCAATTACCGCTGGCTGGCTGAGCAAGTTGCGCCAATTCTTGCAGGCAATATCTGATGGAGGACGTGTTGTCGCTTCAGCGTCGTGCAACACAGCACATCCGCTAGGCCCGCTGCGCGGGACGCCTTCGACGTAGTTTAACAATCGCTCACGTAATACAATGAACTGGTCATTCAACGTCTTGCGCTTCGGTCAGCGACTGTGTCGCTTGTCAAGTTGGGGTTGGTCCATTTGGCGATGAGGTGTTGTGTTGTAGTTGTTTGATTAACGTGTTGAGACGGATTAGCAGCTTTCG
>PBMZ01000145.1 GCA_002722955.1 Planctomycetaceae bacterium
GCCGGCGCCGCCGTCGACGGAGTCGTTGCCTTGAGTTCCACTGTTCGAGTCGTCACCGCGCAGCAGGTCGTCTCCGTCGCCTCCCACGATCGTGTCGTTGTCGCTGCGGCCGAAGAGTTCATCGTCGCCTGAGCCACCGGTCAGGAAATCGTCTCCGTCGTCGCCGAACGCGCGCACGTCGAAAGCCGTCGAGTTCGTAAACGTGTCGTCGCCGGCCTCACCACGGAATAGGATCGACGTAACGTCAGCGGCAGCAAAGTCTTGCGTAAGTGAACCTGCCCCCGTTTGAATCGTTGCCCGAACGGTCGTTCCGTTCAACATCGTGACGGACGAGGTGTCGTCGTTGGCCGTCCCTTGAATCGTGAGCTTGCCGCTGGTGGCACTGAGCGAAATGGTGCCCGTCGTCAGCATCCGCCTGGCTTCGAGAACCTCGGCTTGGTGAATCGATTGATGCTGCTTTCGGCGAGAAGGCGCAGCCGCGCGTCTGCGGCGCAGGCTGTCCAGCCAGTCACGAAAAATCATGTCTTTTCTTCCGAGTGTCGGCGCAGCACAAGCCGTTTTTACAAAATGCGTTACGGCAAACTGAGGTGTTGGGACAGGGAGAGATTTAACGTGGCCCGGCATATACATCGACAACGCGACCAAATAAAGTCGATGCTAAGAGCCCAAGGATGGGCTGATGGAGGAAATTCATTCTACGCGAGAGGCTTTATTTCGAGAATCGCAATTTGCTGCTGAACGATTTTGTGGCCCCGCGACTCCGCTCGCGGGCACTGTGAACACGCCTCGTGAGCGGAGTCGCGAGGCTACAAGAAAGATCACAGGCTCGATGATTCGAGCGGCTTGATTGCAAAGTCACTCAACGTGATTGAGGCGTCGTCCTGAGTCCCGCTTTCGATCCAGCGGCTTAGGATTTCGGCGCCAACAGCGACTGTCAGCGTTACGAGATTGCGTGCGAGTGGATAGTTGCAGATATCGCCATCGACGTTACCCCGTACTCGGTAGCGATCGTTCCAAATCGCTTCGCCGTAACCATTGGCCAGCCCGATGTGTAGACAAGCGATCGAGTGCTCGTTGCAGAATGTCTTAACGAGTCGACGCGACTTGGAATTGTCGAAGGCGTCGATCACTACATCTGAATCCCTCAAACACTTTCGCACGGTTCGCTCGGACAACTCAACGCGCCGGGCATCGATGTCGACTTCGGCGATTCGGAAGAGGTGCGAACGTAAGACCTCGACTTTCCAAGCGCCGACATTGTTGAGCGTGTAGACTTGCGTCCCCACGTTATGCTCTTCCACCCGATCGTGATCGATAACGCGCAGCGATTGAAAACCTTGCCGCGCCAACGACTCGACCAGATTCGAACCCAGTGCGCCGACTCCGCAGATGGTCACGCGCAACTGCGCGCAGCGGTTGATGAATTCATCGCCGCGAAATAATTGCTCGTGACGCCTAGCATCGTTGATCTCCGAAAACTCGTTTTGAAGTAGCACGAATTGTCAGAGTTCACGAGACGGGAATAGGTTCGGCAAAGTGACGAACAAGAACCCCCGAGATAAACTCAGGGGCGGTTAAGTCTCATTTCCTTATGGCAGTCCGTTTAGCTTGCGGATGACCCATTCAGTTGTCAGAAACGCGAAGAACAGGGTCATCACCAACCAGTGGTCCCAGAGCGATTGCTCTTCGTGAGACTGTGCGGTGTCGTCTTCTAGTTCGAGCAAATCCGGTAAACGCCGCAGCTCATCGGTTCGCAGCAACCTCCCGTCGGATGCATCAGCGATGCGTTGTAAGAGTTGGACGTTCGCACTCAAGTCCGCCAATTCGGGTGTCTGACGATTTTGTACAAACAGTGGCGCGACGATGTCAGTGCCGATGTTGGCATTCTCGGCCTTGAGCTCAAGCCGATAGTTCCCTTGGGCCAGAGAAACGGCGCGTCCTTCGAACACCGTTGGGCGAGCTTCGATCGGGGTTAGCTCAACGGTTGATGCCAGTTCGTCCCCCAACTCCGGATCTAGCCGATAGATCTCGACAAACACCTTGATGTCAGGAAACTTGTTAAGAGCTTGTCTTGTGAATCGGGCGCGGAAGACGGCGTCTTGACCAACTTCCAAATCTGTCGAGTCGGGGCCGAATTTGACGAACTCGTTTCCGGCTGTCGCTTTGTTGGTCGCGGCCCATCGAGCCATCTGGCCCCAGAACCGATGATGATACTCGTCGCCAACACGGTGGCGCCAGCGCCACGTGCTGTCGATCCCAATCCACAAGACTTGGCCAACACCGTAATGTTGATGGATGATGACCGCCCGCTCGCGTTCAGTTTTCAAGTCGACATTTCCCGGTGCTGCCGCGTATGCCCAAATGGTGGCGCCCAGTTTGGGTTCGCCGAACAACCCCCAAAAGTGGCCGGGCAAGCCGCTCCAGATTTGCCGGTTCTGCTCGACATCAATGTCAAACCGCAAGACATCTTCTCGCTCGCCTTCTGGTGTCATCCGCAATTGAAAGCCGCGTTCGTTCGGTGATCGCTTTGATGACTCGCCGGACAAATCAAGAGGCTGCAAATCCGTTATCGGGAGCAATCGATCCACGACCGGTGACCGATGTCCCATCGGAAAGTGATTCTTTCCGGCTAGCAGTATCAGCGTACCACCGGCTTCGGAAACAAATGATTCGAACTGTTTCCATGCCGATTCGCTGAGTTGATGGGAGGCGACGTCGCCGACGATCAACAAATCGATTTCTGATAGTGGTGTGTCCTCGACCTCTTGTCCGGCCGGCAACCATGGCAGTTTGCGGCGAAAGAAAGTGTTGGGCAATCGGGCAAGGTACGGTTGTTCGAAAACGACTGACGCCATCTCGACGCGGTCGTCTCGTTCCAACGCGGCATCCAAGAAGCGGAACTCCCAACGCGGCGAGCCTTCAATCAGAAGCACTCGGGATCGATCGTCAACGACGTTGATGCCGAACGATCGATCATTGTTGTCGTCCCGCAATTCTTCCGGATCCGGTTCCACTCGAACGGTATACTCTTTGCGACCGAGTGCTTCGGTATCAAGATCGAACGACACGACTTGCGACAATTGATCGACGTTGACCGTTTGGCGATCAACCACAGTCTTGTCGGCATCGATCAATTCGACCTCGATTGTTTCGCCTTCAAACCCCGATGCGATTAAGGTCGCTTCAACGATGGCTTTGTCGCCTTTGATTGTCGCCTTCGGATAATCGAGGCTCACTAAAGCAACGTCTTTCGGTTTGTTTGTCGAACCGATCAGCACTGGAAAGATCGGGGCCCCAATTGCATTCATTCGAGTGGCGATGGCAACGGGATCTTGCCGACCATTATGCCGACCATCAGTGAACAACACGGTGGCTCGAACGGGATTCTCTGATTCCTCCCCCGTCGGCTTCGCCAGAACTTGAGCAATATTGGATTCGCCGGGATGCACGTCGCCGCTGGCTTTTAGCTTTTCACCTTCTAAGACTGTTAAGTCGGCTACCTCGGACTTGCCTGCGAAGAACTGTAGCTCGACCGCGCCGATTGATTGCAGTTCTTCGATAACTGGAAATGATTTTAGTGTGATCAACCGTCGAGTTAACTCGGTGCGAGGCATCTCGTCGAACTCGGTGATGATTCCGTTGACGTATTCTTCTCGAGCTTCCTTGATAGCTTTGCGATTCGCGTCGCTGCCGTTTTCGTCTGGACCGACCCATTCCGGTTCACGGTTTTCTTCGAGGGCCTCGATCCAGCCATCCAAGCGTTCGTTGATCGAGTCGTTGCCAATCATGCCAAGACCGCGAGCCCAACGCATTTTCTCGGCGGTCAATGCATGGCGGTCAACAGTCTCCATGCTCTCGGACAGATCAACGGCGACAACAATGCGGCCGGATCGTTCGCGGTCCACTTGCCAACTCAACACGGGTTCGAACAGAGTTAGCAACAAGACGGCAATGACACCAATTCGCAGAGCAATCAGCATGTAGCCAACTCTGGGCGGTACCAACTGGCGTTCGTAGCGAACTAGCATCAGGATCAAGACAACAGCGGCCGTCACAGCGGCGACACTGGTCATGAACCAAGCCGAATTCGAAAGCCCTTGGAATGTGAATTGCTGTTCGAGCATGAAACCAGATAGGTGGAACGTTTGAGTCAGGCAGATTGGGGTTGGTGCATTATGAAGACTGTGAATATACTTCGCCACTTGGCTTAATCGATTCGTTGTGTCCATCAGGCCAACGACTGACCACACGCAATGCATGGAGGCGGAAGCGTGGAAACCATTTTCATCGTCGGCGTCGATTCTTGTGTCGGTTCCAATCTAGCAGGCACGTGGGCGGACCGGTATCGCGTGATCGGTTTAGCGACATCTAGTAAACAGATTCGCATAACGGGTTGCTCGACATCGACGTGCGTCAAGCAAGACAGCGCGACCGCCAATCACTGGGCGATGCAAGAGCGTCCCGATTGGATCGTGATCGCTGGATCGGCTGCTCAATCGATCTGGGATGGTCCGACGTTATCGCTTTCCAATGGTGCCGAGATCGACGCGGTGTCGAATTGGGCGAACGCCGCGAAACTTAATGGTTCACGGTTGGCATTGATTTCTTCAGATGCCGTCTTCACTGGACCGTGGATGTTTCACGAGGAAGACTCGAGTTGCGTCTGTCCGAGCAACATGGCTCAATCCATCCGCCAGATGGAGTCGATCGTCTGGAGTGCTTGTCCGGGTTCATTGATCATCCGCACTAACGCGTTCGGCTGGACACCCGATGGCATTAGCGACGCTTGGGTTGAGAAGACGATCGCAGCCTTGGATTCTTCGCGTGATGTCAACTTCGACTGCGTCAATTACGCGACGCCGATTCATGCTTGCGATTTGGCAAACATCATGTCGGCTGCATTCGCGGCTGGATTGAGCGGTACGATGCACATCGGAAGCTCTGAACGAACCAACCAAGACCGATTTGCTCAGTTACTTGCCAATCGATTCGGCTTACCACTACCACGCGGATCCGCAGCGACACGTCTGTCAGATCGCCCTCGCGGATTTGGTCGCGGCGAGACCTCTTTGAGTACTCGCGCGATTAGCCGTGCGCTTGGAATCTCGATGCCGATGATTTCCGAGGGCATCGAGGTATTGCACGAACAAGCTCAGAGCGGATACCGCAGCATCCTCAACGGGACGTCGATGCAAGAACGTGTAGCTTAGTCTTCGCTGCCAAATGTAGGACGGATTTGTAATCCGTCACATTCGTAGATATCAGGAAGACAGACGGATTAGAAATCCGCCCTACAGTTGGGAGAGACGGGTTGGCAACCCGTCCTACGATTAGCTGGTGGCTATTCTTCTGTCGCTTCGCTCGCGTCTTCTGATGGCTTTGCGACCTCATCGAGATCGATCGTCTTAAGATCGAATTCCCCACCGACTTGATCTTCGGAGATTTCGAATTCGATGGGCGACGACTTCTCAGAGAACGCTCCGTTCAAACCGTCCGACATGACTCCGTCGTTGCGATGAAAGACGGCCAAGCGATATTTTCCAGGAGCGACACCGCGTCCGGGCCCCTCGACGCGAAAACTTCCATCGGGTGACGCCAACGCGTACTCGGTGTTCGCAGCGTTTCGGTCGTCAGCGGGCACGACGGCAATCTCAAGAGTCTCAACGCCGATTTCGGCGTTCTTTAGCTCCAACGGTTTTCCGCCCCGGATGATCTGGCCGACAATGACAATACCTTCAGGTGGAGGTGGCGGTCCACTGCTACCACAACCAGCAAACAGGGAAACGCAAAGAACCGATAAGAGGCTGGATCTCATGAGAGCAAGTTCAAACTGATAGCGGGGTTTGCTTCGTCGACGCCGCACACTCTTCGTTTAACCCGTAGCCCTAGGCGAGGCATCTTCGGGTGATCCTCGCCTTCGGCTACGGGTTAAACGACGGAGACCGTCGTTAGGGCAACGTCACCGGCTCGCCTTGCCAACGCGTTCCCAGAGCCGTGAATAACGACAAGTCGATGTTGTAGTTAAGCTGTCGAACACGACCATCCGCAAAAGCGACATGGAATCCCGAGTCATGTCCCGAGCCAAACCTTAACTCACCCCAAGCCGAAGTTGGATGATTGTGATCTTTCCGAGGCTGACGGGTCGAGGCACGCATCACATCGTGATCCCACCCGCAGGTGTAGCCTTCGTTGTCATCCGACTGGTAGCCGTACAAGAATTTCGTGTTCAAGCGTTTCTCACCCAGCAAGATCGTGTTCGCAGACCCATCTTTGACATTCTTCTGGCGGATCGGACCTTGGTTACCGTCCCAGTTACCATTGAACGTTGTGCGAATGATGATACCGTTGTTCTCAAGATTGCAGCCGGCATAATCCGTCGGAGCATGCGGGTAGGTTTGACCGCTGTTGCTGGGATTCGAATACCAATCAGCTTGCGGAGGTAGAGGTTGCACGCCGCGTCTTGTTGGACAAATGAATGTTGGCAAGGCTGTTCGAATGGCCGTGATTGAACGATCGATCGGGTTTGCTTCCTTGCCTTGCCAAAGCTGATTCTGATCGATGAACGGAAGAATTTGGAAGCCCCACCCCATTCGTTGTTGCGGAGCAATATGCGGCGATCCATCGGAAGTATACGTGGCGTGCCAAGACCAATGGTGCCCACCCGTCGGAAAGAACTGAAACGTGTCGTGATGATTGGCCATCGCCAACGACATTTGCTTCAAGTTATTCTTACACTGAGTCCGCCGTCCGGCCTCGCGAGCTTGTTGCACGGCTGGCAACAGCAACGCAATCAACACGGCGATAATTGCAATGACGACCAATAGTTCAATTAGAGTGAATCCGCTACGAACGCGCTTTGTGTTGTGTGCAATTCGAGGAGTTCGTTGCATGGCCCTTGCCCCCCTTTTTTGATGAGTGTGCGAGCGATCACAGGATAATTATCCTCCCCGTAACAATCGTTTGTGTCAAGGATTGGTTTCGATTGTATAGTTGCCAGTGGCGTTACGAGGAAGCTCAAATCCGAGCCTGTGATTTCTTCGTTTAAGCCGCAGGCGAGGCGTTCCAGCGTATTTCCTCTCCTAAGCCACGGGTTAAACAAATACGCTTCGGTTACTATAGCCAAGAATTTCGGAGTCCGACATGGATCAATTCTTAAATGCTGCCATCGAAGAGGCTGACAAGGGGTTAGCAAACGGCGGTATTTCGATTGGCTCGGTCTTGGTCATTGATGATCAAATCGTCGGTCGCGGCCACAACCAACGAGTTCAATTGGCGAATCCAATTCTGCATGCCGAGATGCACTGTCTCCAAGACGCAGGCCGGTTGTCTCCGGCGGACTATCGAAAGGCAACGCTTTACTCGACGCTCTCGCCGTGTGATATGTGCAGCGGGACGGCGCTCTTGTACAAGATTCCGCGTGTTGTCATTGGAGAGAATCGAACATTCACTGGACCAGAAGAGTACCTCAGGTCTCGCGGTGTCGATGTCAAGGTGCTCGACGATCAAGAATGCATCGCATGATGGAGCAGTTCATTCGCGATCACCCCGAATTGTGGAATGGAATGCTAACCTTCGACGATCGATTCCACAGTGCAACGCGATCGATTCCATTGAGCAATCGCAGGATTTCTGGTGCGTCCGAGATTCTTGTCCTAGAGTTTGGTATGATCCAGAACTAATTAGTCCGCAGTACTCGTTCCCAACTTCATATCCGATGCCGATCAAGTTCCGCTGCATCCATTGCCGCCAATTCCTCGGGATTTCCCGCTCAAAAGCCGGAAACATCGTGGATTGTCCGACGTGTGGACGAGCAGTCCGAGTACCTCAGCTGGACGGAAGCGTCGACCCGATTCCCAAACCGGCTTTCAATATGAGGGACTCGCGTTTGGTCAAAGCTTTGGACGAACTGGCGTCGATCGGAGAAATCGACGAGGACGAAGAGCACTACGACTTTAATAACTTGCAGCCAGAAACGAAGGAGCCGGAAGACTTCCAAGTCTCCGAAGCCCCCGCACCAGTGCCGGAACCGGTGGCGGTCGAGCCACCTTTGCCTCCGGAACCTGCAAAGACTCAAGAACCACCCAAGTCACCTGAGCTAAGCTTAAAAGGTGAAGCTGGTGTTAGCCCTGCACAGCCGACGGCAGCCCCAACATCCGACCCGCTAGCAGAACTTGCGGCGGCTGGTTCTGCGGCGAAATCGGACGCCATCCCAGCAACTGTTGTCCAAGGTTTTGGATTAGTGCCTGTTGTTGTTGCGGTGGCGACAGTCGGCGTTGTTTCGTTCGTCATGGGATATTGGGTTGGCGCCAAACAGCAAGCATCCCAACCGAGCAAGCAAGCACCAAATCCAGTGGCCCAGCAACCCAACGACACAGAAGAAACTGCTCCCGCCATTCAAGGTCGCATCACGTATAAGACCGAGGACGGCGACAGTCGCCCAGATCGTGGTGCTCGCGTGATCGTTTTGCCGAAGTCACGAGAGGGACAAAGTAAACTTGCGGTGGCTGGATTTCGCGCGGCCGACAGCGATTTCGATATCAACTTGGCCCGAGACACACTGCGGCGGCTTGGCGGTGACGTCGCCTTCGCGGATGAGTCGGGACGATTCGAGATCGAGTTGTCCGAACCTGGCTCTTTCCACATTTTGCTGATCTCACATTTTCGGCAGCGAGAGGATGGCGACGCTGAACTCGACCCCGATCTGCAGACAGCGCTGGCGAAATACTTCTACTCGCCAATCGAATTGGTCGGGCGCCTGAAGTACGAATTTGGTCAGGTCAAGTTCAACGGAACAGGCACCGAACCTTGGGATCATTCCTTCTAGGGGCTGTCTCTCTATTCTTGAGCGGCACGGGGCTAGCCGCCGGTGAGGCAGAAACTCGCGGCTAGTGCCTTGCGGCTCACCATTATCGGAGAAAGTTGTGACACAGAGTCGATTGCTGATCGTTTTCGTTTTGTTGCTGGGCTACTTCCTTGTTTCACAAAGCGCACAGGCTCAGCGTCCCAACATTTTGTTTGCCATCAGCGATGATCAATCGTTCCCGCACGCTTCCGCTTATGGAACAAAGGGAATCGAAACGCCGGTCTTCGATCGAGTCGCCCGCGAAGGCATCCTATTCAACAACGTATTCGCGGCCTCGCCAGGTTGCAGTCCTTGCCGAGCCGCCTTGCTAACCGGTCGACACACTTGGCAGATCGAGCACGCGGGCACACACGCCAGTTCGTTTTCATCAAAATATGTCACATTTCCGGACTTGCTCGAGAGTGCGGGATACCACATTGGCTACACCGGCAAAGGCTGGGGCCCCGGCAATTTCAAAGCCGGCGGCCGCACGCGAAATCCAGCGGGACCGTCGTACTCGAAGATCACAACGAAACCGCCGCACGGCGGGATTCGCAGCACGGACTATGCCGCGAACTTCGAGAAGTTTCTTTCTGATCGGAAAGACGGACAACCGTTTTGCTTTTGGTACGGCGGCTCCGAACCTCATCGCGGTTTTGAAAAGGGCGTCGGTCTGAAGGTTGGCAAGAAACTCGCGGACGCCCTCGTCCCCAAGTTCTTACCGGATACACCGGAGATTCGCTCGGACATTCTGGATTACTACGTCGAGATTGAATGGTTCGACAAACATCTGGGCCGGATGCTCGATTTGTTGGAAAAATCAGGTGAACTCGACAACACGTTAATCATCGTCACGTCTGATAATGGTATGGCGTTCCCGCGAGCGAAAGCGAATTGTTATGAGTATGGCATTCATATGCCGCTGGCAATTCGTTGGGGCAAGGCTGTCCAAGCTGGCCGCGAGGTTGACGACCTTGTTGGCTTTGTTGACTTAACGGCCACGATGCTCGACGCCGCTGACGTCAAGCATCCCAGCAAGCAGTATCCGCTGGCAGGCCGCAGCATCATGAATATTCTGAAAGCGAAGAAGTCGGGTCTCGTCGATGATACCCGGACAGCAGTTTTTTCCGCCCGAGAACGTCACTCATCGTCGCGATACGGAAACCTTGCCTATCCGCAACGATGTATTCGCACGCAGCAATTTTTGTTGACGCGAAACTTCCGCCCCAACCGCTGGCCTGCTGGAACTCCTCAAAAGTTCGACAAACCTGGAGTGCTAGGCCCGATGCACGGTGGCTATCACGACATCGACGCTTGTCCGAGCTTGACGTTCTTGATCGAGCACCGCGAGGATGAGTCCATCAAGCGTTTCTTCCACTGGTCCGTTGACAAACGCCCCGAACTGGAACTGTTTGATATCAAGTCCGATCCCGCCTGTCTGAACAACTTGGCATATGACCGAAAGTACAAGTCCACGCGCAACGAGTTGAACAAACAACTAACCGACTACCTAACATCAACTGGCGACCCCCGAATCCTAGACGGCGGCGACATTTTCGAAACGTACAAACGCTACAGCCGCATTCGCACGTTTCCAAAGCCTGAGTGATTCCCTAAGCCCGTCAGTCTTCGGCGATCTCCCAAACCTTCACCACCTTGTCATAGCTTCCGGAAGCTAACCGCTTGTTGTCGCGTGAAAAGGCTAAAGCTGTCACGCTGAAGCCAAGGCGTCCGTCGGTGTGGGCGACGATCTTTTTGACTAGGCGATCGTTGTCGCGCATGTTCCAAAGAAGGATCGAGCCGTGTCGTTCACCGGTGGCAAGATACGTTCCATCGTCTGACCAAGCCAACGCCGTGACGACTCCGCGATGCCCGGTTAGCTTGCTGGCTTCCTTGCCATCGGACGTGTCCCACAGGATGGCTGTTTGTGTGTACGCGCCGGATGCGAGTGTCTTGCCATCGGGACTGATTGCCAATGCCAGCACTTGTCGGTTTGGAAAGGCATCGATCTTGGCTCGCTCTTCGCCGGACGGCAGATCGAAGATGCGAATCTCGCCGGTGCGAGTACCTGTTGCGAATTGCTTCGAGTTGGGAGCGATCGCGAGTGCACTCACCCAACTCTTGAAGCCGCCGATCCTAAGTAGCGGCTTGGGTTGGCCAGACTTCCAAACCTCGACGAAACCGTTTCGACCGCCGGTAATCGCCAAGCCGCCCTCATCGCCAACTGCCACGCAATTGACGGTGGCCCCGCCAAATTGAGCCTGTTTGTTGACCTCGGCCGCCGACTTCAGATCCCACGTGTGCATGCCAAATTGGGTCGAGGAGAAAATCCACTTGTCGTCTTTCGTAATCAGCAGATCATGCACCCAATCGCGGTGTCCGTCTAAACGATGACGCACGGTTTTCTCTTTGAGGTCCCAGATTCGGACTGTTTTGTCCCAACTCGCCGAAGCCAACAGGTGCCCATTGGACGTGAACTGAAGCGAGCTAATGACGTTTTCGTGGCCTTCGAAAGTAATTGGCGTTTGAGCCGTCACCATCGAGAATGCGGCGACAAGCATCCATTCGTTTAACATGATCATCCCAACGTTTGTGCGAACCATTCATGTTTCTTACGCTTGACGGATCGTGTATGATCTTTGTTGGTCAAGGCGAACGATTTCTACTCATCGTAACGGATCTTCTCCAATGCAGACACAATCAGACTTGCAACATCCGAACTTTCATCGACGCGAGTTTCTGCAAGCTGGGGCGTTGGCAGCATTGGGCGGACTTTCGATCTCGGACGTTGCCGCCTTGCAAGCCGAACAGCAGGACGCCGCGCGAGGACCTCGCCGTCAACTCGCGGTGATTTACATTGTGCTCACTGGCGGATTAGCTCAGCACGAAAGCTTTGATCCGAAGCCCGAAGCGCCGGTGAACATTCGCGGCGAATTTGAAACCATCCAAACGAAGACACCGGGTTTGTTCATCTCCGAGCACTTGCCGATGTTGGCGGCGCGAAGCGATAAGTGGGCCGTCTGCCGGTCGCTGTCTCATACTTGGAACGAACACATTCAAGCCACCAGCATGATGCTGACGGGACGCAGCGTTCTTTCGCCGAACTTCAGCCGCATTCCGAAGCCAACCGACTTTCCTGGGATTGCCTCGGTGGCGGGAAGAATGGTTCTGCCGCATAACAGCTTGCCCAGCGCGGCGGTCTTGCCGTATTCGATTGAAACGCCCGGCACTAAAGCCGGCATGATGGGCTCGCGACACGATCCTTGGATGATCAAAGCTGCATCTGATTGTAAGTGGTCGGGGGCTTGCCCGAATTGTTGGGATCACCAAAGACGACCCGTGCAGCAGCACACGGGCTGGCCAGTTTTTCAAGCTCCCAACTTGCGGCTGCCGGACGGTATCACGCAACCTCGATTAGATGCACGTAAGAGTCTGCTGCAAGTTGTCGAAGACAGACAACGAAAGCTGGACGCATCATCGGCGACAGTGAGTCTTGATACTTACCGTTCAGGTGCGCTGTCGTTGTTGACTTCGGGAAAAGTCCGAAGTGCATTCGACATCAACAATGAAGCCCCCAAAACGCTCGATGCCTACGGTCGGAACTTGTTCGGTTACTCGCTGTTATTTGCGGCGAGACTGGTCGAACTTGGCGTCAGTATGATCCAAGTCAACCTTGGCCGCGGTGGCTTCGATACTCACGGGAATGCGTTCGACCACTTGAAGAACTTGATGCTGCCACCAACCGATCAAGCCATGTCAGCATTGCTCGATGACTTGGACGGCCGAGGCTTACTTGACGATACTTTGATCGTTGCCGCTGGTGAATTTGGTCGCACGCCAAAGATATTCCGCTTGCCACAATTCTATGAATTGCCCGGCCGCGATCACTGGGGAGCGGTCCAATCCGTATTCTTCGCCGGCGGTGGAGTGCGCGGTGGCAACGTGATTGGTGCGTCGGACAGACACGGTGGTTATCCCAAGGAAGCCAAGCAAACACCAGAAAACTTGGCCGCGTCGATCTACGACGCTTTGGGCATTGATGCGCATGCCGCGTGGAAAGACAGCAATGGCCGCCCGTACCACGTTTATCACGCAGAGCCAATCGAGGGACTTGTGTAGGGCGGCACAGATTCTTGTTTTTGTGGGCTCGCGGGTCCTGCGATCGGAGTCGCAGTTCCATATTTAGGTAGCGCTGTTATCCAAGAATCTCAGTGACGCGATCCATAGCCAAGAAGTTCGCAACCAACGGTTGAGAACAGTCTTCTTGCGACTGCTGCCAAGTTGCCCACAAGCCGTCCGGAGTCGCCAGGACGTCGACATACCGACTGCAACCAGTTCCCCAAGGGCTGACGAACGCCGGCAACTCTTTCGACAGTCGATGAATCTTGCTTTGATCGTCATTGAGCCAGTAAGCGACGCCGCCGAGTTCCTCGCACGAGTAGCCTCGCGGACGCCTCACTGCCGCGGAGTGCTCGTCCATCTTGCGAAGCGATTCGCCACCATCATAAAACAGCAGAGTAACGGAGATCTCTTCAAAGGCACCAACGCGAGGCGCATCAAACAGCGCCGTGCCTCGAGACATCGCCACATCCCAAGTCGTCCCGCGAGGAAAGCAGGCGTAGTTCGGAGACTCGAAGGTCCCGTCAGGCCGACGATGGGCGATGGCCATATTCGAACTCGTCCAGCCATAAGGGTGTGTGCAGAACCCCATAGACATGCCATCGGCGTGTTCGTAAAGGAAGGGATCTTTAACGTGCAAGTAGCTCGAGTCGTCACACTCGATGAGTGTTGTTATGGCGGCTTCGCGCAGTCCGGCGATCGAATCAGCCTTGATGAAATCGACCGTCCAAACACCAGTGTCGGGCTTCAGGAATTCGGCGAGATGATCAGGGTAGGGGATTCCGGTCTTTTCTGTTGAAACGAACAGTTCGACTCCACCGGGTGTCAGCCGCAGTGCACTACCTTCGATCGAGATCACCTGACGATCGCCAACATTCAAGTCCGCCCTCGAAAAGCTCAACTCTTTCTGAAAACTATTGCCATGATCCGTCGACCGAAAGATCGCCAGTTCGAGACCCCGAGTTCCCGCTGACAAGCCAGTCCGTGAATCACCGTGGTTTCGGTATCTCCCAACAAGCAACAGATCGCCGTTCGCGTCGACTTGCATGTTGCCACCGCCAAACCAAAAGCCCTCGCATTGACCCAGCGGCTCGACAATCGTGCGAGCCGCTTGCTGATCGATCAACGCATCGGTCAACTGCTTAAGTTTTGCTTCCAGTGAGGCGTCTAATGTCATTGGTCCACCAGTATCGGAATTCTTCGTGCCGTTCGTTTCTGCCTTTGCTAAGCGAGCGACATTAACGACCTTTCAGGACGGTGACAATCGCTCAAATCGCGACGCGCCGGCAAATTCAAGAAAACGGCAATTGATTGCAATTCGCCTAAGTCGCGGCGACTCGCCTTCAATTGCATGGTGTTCATCCATTTCAATTGCAGCAGCCGGTGGCAATCTAGGGTGACTTTAACGGTTCTCCGGAATGTTCCGCATTTAATGGTTTTGGCCATGAGAATCCGCATAATTGGCACACAGCGAATTGCTGCAGTCTAGCCCTCTTGTCAATCCGCCGATGATTGCCTTAGTCACTGCGCCCTGTGAGCGTATTAACCGTTCCACGGATGCTAGCCAATGTGCCGGCTGTTCGAATCCGAATAGGTGTAGCGATCATAACGACGTAGCCGAGCTCGCAACGGTTTGCTGGGAGGCACCAACCGAGCTCTTGCGAATTCGGCTACTCGAAGTAACAAGGTGACCCGTCGTCACGCGATTGGAACAAATTGGTGACTCAGCGCTTTGCGCCACTGCCACATTGTGTTGCCCAGATGGGGGAGTTCAGAGATGAAACGAATTGTCGCACGCGGATTGTTGATTGCTGGTGTTTTGTCGCTGCAACAACTTTCGATCGCCGAAGATGGTGACGGAGGATTCATCCGCCTAGAAAACATTGGTCAAAACCCAACGGCACCTGACCCTGGCAACCAGACCATAAATGCCGAAGCTGTTCCGCTGGGAAACTTGCCAGAATACGTACCGGTTCCTGGTGGCAACTTGGAGCCGACACCTGAAGTAATTCCTGTCAGCAATGAAGAGGTCTTCGAGCCACAACAGCCGCTGACGATCGACTTGACTTCAGGCGACGAAGGCGAGTTCTCGCAGCAACCCGTGCAACAAGCGTACGAAGCTCGAGGTGATTTCAACACGCCGCTCGACGGATCCTCGGAAGGCTACGTTGATCCGACGTACGATCCGGCTCGCGAAGCACCTCCATTCGACGACAACGATCCGGTCGCCGACGAGTATGCTGATCCCAACGACGCGGCATTGATTCAACCTGTGGGTGCTCAGCCCGAAAACATCAGTATTCTGAACAGCGAGCATCACGACGTCAGCATTCTTGACAACTTTGAAGAACCGCAAGCACCCGCCGCAGCCGCACAAGACTTCCAACCTCAGCAGACTTGGACGGCAGGCCACACCACGTTACAACGCAAGCCGAACAAAGGCGGCATTCGCTGGGTCTCGGCAGTACGCGACTGGTGGGGGCACTCCTCATGCGATGATTGCAACTCTGGATGTCAGGATGCTTGCGAACCGGTGTGTTGCCCGAAGTTCTGGGAACATCGCACTGGGCTGAATGGTTCTTTCTTGTACTTGCATACGACGAACATCGACTTGCCGTACACAACGCATGTTGACGGTAACACTCAAGCCGCCGTGCCGCTGGCACCGACAAATTCGCTCGACCCAGACTATGATCCTGGTTTCCGAGTCGGCTTCAGCTACGCGTTGGACTATCGCTCCAGCATTACTGCGAACTATTGGTTCTACGAAAGTAGTGCGACCGACAACGTGAACTTGCCCGGCGGCACTGGCTTCCTGCGTCCCGAGTTGGTTCATCCCAACACGGTCAACGTCTTCGCAGATCGCTTGGCAGCCGATGCGCGTTACGATATCGATTTCCAAATGGTCGACGTCAACTACAAGTCCGCACTGTGGGGCGGTCAAGATTACTTCTTGAACTATGCTCTCGGATTCCGTTACGCCAATCTGGATCAAGACTTCGACGTTGTTTACACAAACAACGACGCGTTGACGGTCGATACCGAAATCGACTTTGATGGTTACGGGCCCCGACTTGGGCTGGAAGGCGAGAGACTGCTTGGGCGTCGCGGCCTGTTGGTTTATAGCAAAGCCCACGCGAACTTCTTGGTTGGTGAGTTCACCTCGAACTACTTGCAACGCAACGCCACGACCGATGTCACGCAAGCTCACGCTGGGTTCGAAGACGACCGTATCGTCACGCAACTCGAGTACGAGATGGGACTTGGCTGGCAAAATCGTTGCGGTACATTCCGCGTGACAGCGGGTTACTACATCGGAGCCTGGTTCAACAGTGTGACAACACCAAGCTTTATCCGAGCCGTCCAAGCCAGCAATTTCGACAACGTCGACGAAACGTTGACCTTCGACGGCCTGACCGCTCGAGCGGAAGTTCGCTGGTAAGCGTCTACTTCAAGACAACCTGGAAACGATCTGGCCGCGATCCAACAAGTTTGGGTCGCGGCTTTTCTCTTAGCTCTTTGTTGATTACCGGGGTGGCTGGGGACGAGTCTTCGAGTCCCCAGACTTGCAAAGATATCTGGGGACTCGAAGATTCGACCACAGCCACACCCTTTTCTTGCCATGGTCTTTCAAGCCCGCCCCTTGCCGCCAATCAAACGTTGTCATAACCTCAGGCTTCATGGAAACACAAACGGAAGATTGACCGAGACAACTTATGCGGATCGATGCTCATCAACACTTTTGGCAGCATAGCCAGCCCTTCGACTACTCATGGCAAGACTCGGACGAAATGACGCCAATTCGGCGAGACTTTTTGCCCAAGGACCTCGCCCCGCAGATTCGTGAAGTTGGTGTCGATCGCACAGTCTTCGTGCAGACTCAGCACAACGTTGAGGAAAACCGTTGGGGCCTGGAACTTGTCGACAAGCATGATTTCATCGCTGGAGTCGTTGGCTGGGTTGATCTGGCCAGTGACCAGTGTGAAGAACAACTGCTCGAGTTCAAACAGCATCCCAAGTTCGTCGGTATTCGACACGTCACTCAAGACGAACCGGACGATGACTTTATCGTTCGGCCCGAGGTGATTCGTGGACTCAAGGTCCTCGAACAACACGGCGTGCCGTTTGATCTCTTGTTCTACGTCAAGCATCTGAAACACGCCGCGACATTGGCACGCGAGCTGCCGGGTTTGCCGATGGTCATCGATCATTTGGCCAAACCACGCATCAAAGACGGCGCCATGGACGATTGGATCGATAACTTTAAAGCCGCCGCGGAGTTACCGAACGTCTACTGCAAACTTTCCGGAATGATCACCGAAGCGGATTGGCAAAACTGGATGCCGTCCGACTTGAAGCCTTACGTCGACACAGCTTTGGAATGCTTCGGAGTCGAGCGTTGCATGTATGGATCGGATTGGCCAGTGTGCGAGCTTGCGGGCACTTATCAACAAGTTCATTCCGCATTGGTCGAGGTGCTCGGTTCCATCACGGAATCGGAAGAGGAAGCCATCTTTGGCGGAACAGCGACCAAGTTTTACGGTCTCTAACTTTGGTTTCGTAGTGGTGGCTTCCAGCCGCCATTCCCGTTTTTGGGGGCGTGCCGACGTGCCATCCAGCGGAACAACAATTTGTGGTCGCCCTGAATTAGTATCGAGGAATGCCATGCATCGATGTGTACTGTTTCTTGGTGTGATCGTCGTTGCCGTCCAACCAATTATGGCGGGCGACGAGATCGGTTTTCGCGCGGATTCAGGAAAGCTGGTCATTTCGGCGGGCGATCAAGAAATCGCGACCTACGTTTACCAAGACGAAAAAATCCCGCGGCCGTACTTTGCTCATGTTAAGGCTTTGGATGGGCGGCAAGTGACTCGCAATCATCCGCCGATCAAGGGCAAGGACCGTGACGATCACGCCACAATGCATCCTGGTATCTGGTTAGCGTTTGGAGATTTGAATGGTTCCGACTTCTGGCGGAATCGAGCCAACGTCGTCCACAAGAGTTTCATCGAGAAGCCAGCTGCCAACGGAAGTAGCGGAAAGTTTGTCGAACAAAAGGAGTATCTCAGCAACCGTGGCCTGCGGATCTGTAGCGAACGATTTCACTGCCAGTTTCATGTCAAGGACAACGGTTACTTGCTGCTGTGGGATTCGACTTTCACATCGGACCGAGAGTTTTATTTCGGTGACCAAGAAGAGATGGGACTTGGCATGCGAGTCACATCGCCGGTCGCGGAACTTAGCGGTGGACAACTAACTGATTCCAAAGCCCGCCGTGGTGCCAGCAAAATATGGAGCAACGCAGCTGATTGGTGCGACTATAGCGGAGTCGTCGGGGATCGACGACTTGGCATGACATTGTTGTGTCACCCGAAGAACTTCCGCCCAAGCTGGTTTCATGCTCGCAATTATGGATTTGTCGCCGCGAACGCATTCGGTAGAAAAGCAATGGGAAAAGGTGGTACCAGCAGAATTACCGTGAAACCCGGCGAGTCTCTAAGGCTACGCTACGGAATCTGGATTTATTCAACGGCAGCAAGCGAGTCACTTCCGGCTAAGTCGGCGTATGACTCATACGTCAAAATCAGCAAGTGAAAGTGGGTTCTACAGCGTCGACTAAGTAGAATAACCAGCGTCGTTCCTGTTCACGTTTTGAGAATGTTATCTCTTGGTTTAACCCGTAGCCGCAGGCGAGGATCTCTTGGCATGCTCCTTGCCTACGGCCACGGGTTAAACAAAGATAATTCCATCGATACCAGCACAACTTGCCCGCACTCTAAGGAATACAACAATGTCGAAACAGCAATCAGTCACACGTCGGGAATTCTTGACAACTGTAACTGCCGCGACGGTCACCATCGCCGCAGCGCCGGCGATTGCCACGGCTAGCAAGACCAGGAAGCAGACCATTGTTGGAAGCGGTGAGCATCAGTTCGAAGTCGTTCACGATTTTGCGAAACTTCCTGGCGAGTACACTTGGCAAACGACTCACAATGTTGCCGTCGACAAGGCTGGGAATCTATACGTGATTCATGAAGGCCATGTTCAAAAGAAAGATCACCCTTCAATCTTCGTCTTTGATCCCAAGGGCAAGTTCATTCGCGCCTTCGGTAGTGAATATCAAGGCGGCGGGCACGGCATCGAAGTTCGCGAAGAGGGCGGCCAGGAATTCTTGTACGTCTGCGGTTACCAGCAAGTTAAAATGTTCTCGAAGATGGACCTGAAGGGCGAGGTCGTCTGGCGAAAGTACGCTCCCATGGAATGTGGCGTTTATGCCAAGAACGAAGACACCGACCGAAAGAAGATCTGGGGCCGCAATCGCTTCATGCCCACTAACTTCGCGTTTCTTGATGACGGCGGCTTCCTATTGGCCGACGGGTATGGATCGTTTTTCATTCATCGCTACGACAAAGATGCCAATTGGGTATCAATGTTCGGCGGCCCCGGTAATGGCAAGGGCAAATTCGCAACGGCTCACGGGCTTTGGATCGATCGTCGCGAAGGCAAGGAGCCGACGATCGTTGTGACTGACCGAGCTCATCACACGTTGCAAACATTTACAATGGACGGCAAGTACATCGAGACATTGCCGGGCTACGGCCTCCCCGCAAACCTCGACTCGTGGAAAGACTTGCTGGTCGTCCCAGAACTTCACGCCCGAGTCACCTTGTTGGGCAAGGACAATCAAGTGGTGGCAAGACTCGGCGATGATGTCGACCGCGTGAAGTCAACAAAGGGTCTGCGTGGAATGCCGGGCAAGTGGCAAGATGGCAAATTCGTTCATCCCCACGACGCTTGTTTCGACCACGACGGCAGCATCTTCGTCGCCGAGTGGGTGGCAACAGGCCGTGTGAGCAAGTTGCAAAAGGTATAAGTAGCCGCGGAGCTACTGATACGACGGCACTCTGAAGTCGTCCAGACAGCTCGTCTCACCTTGTCTATTTCACCTTCGGCAACTTCCAGATGCCGCCAAATGTTTCTTTCAAGAGCGGGATTGGCACGGGAGAGCGGTCGCGGGTCTCAGTTAGGCATCGCAAGGCATTCTCGGCTTGTGTTGGATCGTCAAGTCGATCGATGTGGTGTTGCACATAGCGTTCGATTGCCTTGCCTTTTGCTTCTTCCGGATCAAATCGGAGCAACGTTAGTGCCGCGCTACCTCGAAGCTTGTCTTTTGAAGTAATCAGCTTCTGAACGAATCCTTTAGCTCGCCAAGCACGCAGTCCCATTAATTTCAGTGAGTGGAGAGCGCTGCTTCGAGGAGACCACGACAACTCAGGGTGAAACTCCAGTTCCAGGTCATTCAGCTCATCTTTGAAGTATAAGCTTTTCTTGTACGGTTTGGTCTTGTATTTGACTTGGTCAGGGGCGTTCTCTATGAGATTCGTCAGGAACGAAACCGTCCCATCATTTGGTCTTGCCATGATAGCCAAGACCTTCAATTCCCGAACGCAGGAGCGTTTGAGATATGCCTGTTCAATCGTTTCATGCAAAACTGGAACTGGGTTGTTCATCGAGCTTCGCCGGTCATAAAGTGCGTCCATTGCATAATAACGAAGACGCGCAATATGTCCTCGACGTAGGAAGGCAACGAGTTCTCGGTTCGTCCTTGGCCGAACACAATCGTACACAGTCCAGATCAATGAGCATGAAAGTGTGATCAGAATCGTCAACCACTTCACGCATGATCGAATCGGAAACAGTTGAATCACTCGCGCTATTGGGACTGACAAGAGAGCACCGACCCACGCTTCTAGAACGCCTCCGCTTCCACGCAAATTCCACGTAATGACTTCCTTGTGTCCTGCAGGGCCCCAACAGAAACGACCAACGACGTCTCCCAGAAGGACTCCCCAACTTGTAAACATAAGACGAATATGAATATACGCAATCTGATTACGCTCATACCACTGCGGCGAATGGCTGATTCCGTCATCAATGTCACTAAGCTGACGTAGAGTAAAGAGGCAAGCGGGACCACCACCATCAGCACAATTTGAAACACCATTCGCTGTGACATGGCTTACTCGAAGATCACATGCGTGCTTGTGCGGACTAAGCCTGGTCGCTTGCCTTCTGACGATACGACTCGCCCAAGTGAATCATCAATTCTAGCGCGAGCAGATCGGCGCGGGCCATGACGTGGCGAGTGCTTCGGTTTCCGAGCCCCTTGACCAGTTCCTCGACGCGCTGCAAGTGAAGGTGCAACGTTTGCCGCGGGCTCAAACCAGCAACCGATAGCAATTCGGCCAACTTGGCGATCTCTGCTCCCAAGTTGCCTGAACCCATGATGACGTACGTTCGCAGAAGTTCTTGGTAATATCGAATCACTTCACTCGGCAGCGGAAACGTATTGGGTTCGGACTCGGCCTCGGCGAATTCGGTGAATTGTGTCGTTCCGTTCCAACTGGATGTACCGAAGTCAGTGTCCTCGTCGCCGGACTCTCCAACCATTTGACGTTGTTGTTCCAGCAAGTGGTCGGCTTCGTCGCGTTCGCGAACTTGGCGACGTCGATTGGCAACGGACAACCGACGGTATTCTCGCAAGACGTCGGTTCTTGCAATCGCTCGTTTGATTGTTGGTACCAGCGAGCGTGACTCCCAAAGCGTTCGTGCGACAAGTAGTTCGCATTCTTGCTGGTAGTAGTCGCTCCACGCTTCGTCGTCGACTTCGATCATCAACATCACGATCGGGTCGTCGCAGCCACTGGCGCGAATGGCGCGAACTAACGCCGGCGCATCGATTGTGTCTTTGGTGTTGGTATCCTTGTCTGGAACCGTTTCAGTAAGTGTCGGGTCAAGCCGATGGCTCAAATCCGTTGGTCCCGCAGGAAACTCAAATCGTGGCTTTGGCAGGCTCTGGTCGTTGATCACGACGCAGTCGAAGCTTTGGTCTCGCAAGATCGACAGCGCCTCGGTGGATGTTGACGCCCAGCGAAACTGTGGTTCATGGCTGCCCTCGCCATCCAATTGCAAGGTGAGACTGATCCAAGACGGCTCGTTTACGGATACGCACAAAAGTCGTAAACCATTAGGCGGCAGCGCTTTAGGTCCCGCTGCGTCCTGGGGTTTGCTTTCGTGATCCGGTTTTGTTGACGAATCAGCCATGAGCCGCTCACTGAGGCAAACGGTCGCGTTTTTCGACTCGTAAGCCTTACAAACAGATTGCAAATTCTGCCTCCCGGCGAGCCGGGGAATATAAACATATCGAACCTAGTGTCAAGATGGATGCGGCGCCGCAAAGTTGGGAAGCCTGGGCTTCACATGAGTTCCACGAGGTCAGTTCGCAACGAATAATTTAGAGCCTGTGACGAATCACGTGGGGACCGAGTCGCAAGAGAGCCAGGAAGAGAAGCCCGGCTTTTTTGAAAAGCCGAGCTTCTGGCTGCGAATCACTTTGGCAAAGTCACAGTAACAAACGCCCAAACGCAGAATACTCCGAACCTTAAGTTGTGCGTTTACGTCATAGGATGTTGACAGTTTCTGGTGTAGTCAGCATTGAACAAGGGGGATCCTATGTTGATTCTTACTCGCAAGGTGGGCGAATCGATTGTCATTGGCAAGGACATTCGCATTTGTATTCGCAGTCTGACGGATAAGCGCGTCCGCATCGGGATCGAGGCGCCGCGCGAAGTCCCGATTCATCGCGAAGAGATTCGAAAACTTCAGTTCTCGAAGTCGCCTGTGGCACAGCCTGAAGGCTTGACCAACGAAATGGCAAATTGATCGTGACGCGTTTCGATGTTTGAGAACCTTCCTCGCAGGCCGTCCAGCAGTTGACAGATGGATGTCCTTGCTCCAAATTGATGCATTGTCCCGCGGTCGTTGTGGCCAAGATGTCAGCTTCGGACCGCGATCTTTGATGCGTCTATTCAGTGGGAGCAACCAGTGAGCGACACTGGCGATCCATCCTCGGCTTTGCCGCAGCTACCGATCACTCATTCTAACGTTCCCGTCTTCGACTGCCATGTGATTTTGTCACCGGCCGATGAAAACGGTGTTATCTCCGCGCGCGTTTCCTCTTTGGATGGCATCGTCGCGGAAGGAAACGTGGAACGCGACGTGTTGCGGCGCATCGTCGATCAATTCAAGATGCGGCTTCAGCAGTTCCAGCAGCAAGGTCAACCGATCCCGTGGCGAGAGCCGCCCGCTGTGGCTGGCGAGGGCGAATCGGAACGCTGGATTCCGGTGCATCTGTAATATGCGTCACTTTGGCTTGCTTTGCCCGCCCGTCGATGGGCACATGAATCCCATTGGAACGGTCGGCCATGAACTGCAGCAGCGTGGTCACCAGGTATCGTGGCTATCGGTGATCGATGCGAAGCCTCGAGTTGAGTCCGCCGGCTTCTCCCTTGGGCTGCTTGGCAAAGACGAATATCCGTTAGGCGCCGTCCGCAAAGAAGCGGAAGAGCTGGGACGACTAAGAGGAGCGTCCGCGCTGCTCTACACGATTGGCATGTTGGAGCGGCAAACTTCGGCAATTCTCAAGGACGGTCCACCCGTCGCTCGAGAATTGGGAATCGATGCCTTAATCGTCGACCAGGCAACACCTGCAGGAAGTTCATTGGCCGACATTCTCGACATTCCGTACGTGACCGTTGGCAGTGCCTTGTACGTTTATCGAGATCCTCATGTGCCGCCGTATTGCATGAATTGGAACTACAACACGTCGTGGCTTTGTCAGCTCCGGAATCGAGTCGCGAACCAACTGATGGCGATCGGAGTCGATTCACTAAGACGCTCGGTCAATCGCATTCGACGGCAACACGGACTGGCGCGAATTGCCCACCTAGAAGAAACGTTTTCCCCGTTAGCACAAATCAGCCAGCAGCCACCCGAGTTTGACTTTCCCAAAAGCCGCCCCATCGAAAACTTACATTACGTCGGGCCTTTGCACGGAAACGCCAGCCGACGGCAAGTCGACTTTCCATTCGAGCAACTCGATGACCGTCCTCTAATCTATGCATCGATGGGAACGCTACAAAACCAAGATCGACACGTCTTCCATAAGATCGCCGAAGCGTGCATGGGACTGGATGCTCAATTGGTGATCTCACTTGGCGGGGGGACTTTCGTCGAAGCCGTTGGCAAGTTGCCTGGCGATCCGATCACTGTCACGTTCGCACCGCAGTTGGAGTTGCTGAAGCGAGCCCGCATGATGATTACTCACGCTGGCATGAATTCGGCCCTTGAATGTCTTACCCACGGAGTCCCGATGGTCGCGATCCCCGTGACGAATGATCAACCGGGTGTGGCAAGTCGGCTGGAATGGACGGGCGCTGGTAGAAGAGTGAGTCTCTCGAAGCTGAGCGTCGACGATCTTCGGGAAGCGGTGAGTGATGTCTTGACTGACGAGAGCTACTTGAAAGCAGCTCAAGAATTGCAAACAGCCTGCCAGTCCGGAGGCGGCCCTCGCCGAGCCGCAGAAATCGTCGAGACGGCAGTTGAAACGCGACAACCCGTCTTGTCTTAGTAGCCATCACTCTCCGAGTGATGAGCACTTGAGTGGTCGTCGAGATCAGAAATCACGGGGTGTCGGTGCAAATACAGAATCATGACGTGAGCTATGCAACGTCCAGAACACGGGCTCATCACTCGGAGAGTGATGGCTACTTTGGTGGCCTATTTTAGACGAGCGCCGATGCAAACAAGTTGAAGCCAAAGTCGCGGACTTGTTCGAATTCCAAGTTCCGGTCTAGCTGACAAACAACCTTTCATTGGCACCTTCAAGCGGCAGGCATCGAAGCACTCGGACTTGCACATCCAACTCGCGCCGAAGTGTCCGATTGGCGATCCGCAACTTCAAACGCTCTTTTGCTTCGAATTGATCTCAAACTGAAAAGCGACTCCATTCATGCTGATGTCTACCAAAGCCCCTTTCGCGTCGTTGGCCATCATCAACCATTCGGAGTTCGTGTGAGTCTTCGCAGACGACGCGCGAACAACCGAGACCTCACAGACGCTGGCTCGCCTTGCGAAAGCACGCCGTTCTGTGGCGTGTGGATTCGGTCCGTTACCAAACGTTGATTGTTTCTCGATATCGCTTTGCCGTGATTCGAATGCCACCGATTGACTACTATCGACCCGTAAGAGCTTCAACAGGCACCTCGACAAGGATTCGCTGCCGAACACGAAATTGAGGCAGCGGTTGACGCGTAGTGGCCTCGGGCTTTGTGTTTTGATGGCGAACAGATTGTTCAGCGAGTAGCAACGACATGTTTGAACGAACCTTAATAGGACGATTCGCCGTTCTCGGAAGGTCTTTGTGGCTTGCGTGCCTGTCAGCTTCGCAAGATGGAAACGTACGCTGCGCGCACGTGGTCTTAAAGCTAGGTCAGGTTTGCACTTTGTCAAATCGGCCGCTTAAGCCATTACTTGCTTGTGCGAAATGAACTTGCCGGTAGACCCGCTTTGTTCGTTAAATTCGGCATGGCCTGATTCGAGAACGCGTATCGAACGCTTTGCGGTTCTTTGACCTTTTCTGACGAGACGATCACTGTGCTGCCTTCGATCACGGCTTTTGCAGCGTGGAATTCGCCATCGGTGCCGGAGATTTCGAAGTCGCTGGGTGCTTTACCGTCACGAGTCGAAAGTTCAGTGGCGTGATCAAACTCGACGATCACCTTGCCGTCTTTGATTTGGCTTCGGCGATACAGGGGCCCCGAAAAAGCGACATCGTGACCGTAATCCTTGGCCAAGGCCCACAATGCCAGCCGTCGGCCGACCTCTTGTTTGTTCTTCGGATGAATGTCGGTCAAGTTGCCGATGTCCATTGTGACCGCCATACCAGTTCTTGGCAGCGAAAGTGATTTGAGCTGAGCTTCTCGCAAGAACGCAGAATTCAGCCCTCGGTAATTAAAGGGTGAAATCTGCACAAAGTAAAACGGGAACTCGTGTCCAAACACTGACCTCCATTGAGTAATCATGGTCGAGAATAATTCGTGGTACTTGTCGGCGCGGCGCGAGTTTCCCTCGCCCTGGTACCAAATGGCGCCCTTGATCTTGACGTTCCTCAGCGGGTGAATCATCCCGTTGTACAACCGCGAGGGAATCTTTTGATCGGCCTTTTGTGGCAAGTCCGTCGCCTGTTTCGCTTCATTGGTGTAGTTCAACTGCTTTAGACCATCCAAAGGAGTCCAAGCTTCCGCAGGAGTTCCTCCCCAACTGGCATCGATGATTCCAACCGGTACATTCAGCCGTCGATGAATCTCTCGCGCGAAGAAGTATGCGGTCGAAGCGAACGTCGGCACAGTCTCTGGCGAACACTTTTGCCACTGGCAAGCGGCCGGCGGGACACCGTACATCTTGATTCCGCTCTCGACGTCATCCAAAGGCTCCTTGCTGCTGAAATTGCCCGCTTGGAACAAGCGAATCTCTGGAAAGTTGGCTTGCGAGACTTCGTTCTCAAAGTCCTTGATCCCTGTGTAAGCACCGGAGACCTTAATCAGTGGCATCTCCATATTAGACTGACCAGAAGCCAACCAAACTTCACCAAACAAGATGTCGTTCAGCGTAACAGTATTCTTGCCAGCAATAATGATCTTATGAGGCCCGCCGGCGGCACGCGTCTTGAGCATGACGCTCCAATGGCCCTTGTCGTCGGCTTGAGTCTTCGTGATCTTGTCGAGCCAACTGCAAGCAACGCGAATCGGCTCGCCAGCGTCAGCCCAACCCCAAACTTTGACTTCACTCTTTTGCTGCAGCACCATGTTCGAGCTGACAACTTTGGGCAATTTCACATCCGCCGTACAAATTGAGTTGCCGATGAGAACAACAAAAAACAAAAGCAAACATAATGGGTGAATGCGGGTATTTTGCATGTCTGTATCCTTAGCGTGATTTCAATCCGGCTTCTCGCCACATTCTGACTGTTTTGCCAAGCATTTCAACGGAGCGGCTTGGGCGTTAACGCGTGCGAAGCGAGCACTCGTTCACTACAATCCCAGTCATGAAAGTCGTGCTAGCGGAAAAACCTTCTGTGGCTCGGGAAATCGCGGCGTTTCTTGGAGCGAACTCGCGGCGCGATGGTTATCTGGAGGGATCTGGCTATCAAGTCACGTGGGCGTTCGGGCATCTGGTCACGCTTAAGGAACCCGACGAATACGACGCGTCGCTAAAGAAGTGGACGCTGGAAGACTTGCCATTTATCCCAGAACACTTCGAGCTGAAGTTGATTAAAGACAAACGCTCAAAGGCCCAGTTTTCGATCGTCAAGGGCTTGCTAAAGTCGGCCAGCGAAATCATCTGTGCGACAGATGCTGGACGCGAAGGCGAGTTGATTTATCGTTACATCGTTAAGCTCAGCGGTTGCGAAAGAAAACCGGCATCCCGTTTGTGGCTTTCATCGTTGACTCGACAAGCCATCTCTGATGCCTTCAAGAAACTCAAACCGATTGGCGATTTCACGAATTTGTACGACGCCGCGCGTTGTCGGTCCGAGTCGGATTGGATTGTTGGCTTAAACTCCACTCGCAACTTCACAGTGCGGTTTGGGAAACCGGGGCTGCTTTGGAGCGTTGGTCGCGTTCAGACGCCTGTCTTGTCCATGATCGTCGAACGAGACGATGAGATTAGCGTCTTTCGGTCTGAAAAGTTTTGGGAGCTGATCACTACATACCGCGAAGCGACTTTTCGTCACACCGGAGATCGTTTCCTTGCCCAAGACGACGGAGAAAAGATCCTCGAGCAAGTTCGCGGCCACGCCCTCGTCATTCAGAGCGTTCGCAAGAAACGCGAACGATCACTGCCGCCGCTCTTACATGATTTGACCGAATTGCAGCGCGAGATGAATCGCCGATTCGGAATGCCAGCCGCGAAGACATTGCAGGTTGCTCAATCGTTGTATGAGAAGAAATTGCTCACCTATCCGCGAACTGACTCGCGTTATTTAACTCGCGATATGAAAAGTGACGTGCGCGACGCACTTTCGAAACTCGCTAAGATCAAAGCGACTGAGATCTCCAAGTTGGACCTCGGCAAGCTGAACTTCTCGGCACGCATCATCAATGACAAGAAGGTCAGCGATCACCACGCCATCATCCCAACGGGCCAAGTGCCGTCATCGCTGCCGCCGGACGAGCAGAAAGTTTGGGATGCTGTCGTGACTCGATTCATTGCCGCCTTCTATCCGCCTTGCCTCAAAGATGTAACCACTGTCGACGCGATCTCGAACCAAATCCCGTTTCGTGCGCGTGGCACCGAAATTGTTGACCCCGGCTGGACAGTGCTCGAAAAGCGAAAGCCCAAAGACAAGAAAGACGACGAGACACAACAGGAGATGCCATCATTTCGTGTTGGTGAGCGAGGCCCTCACGACCCGACGCTCAAGGAAGGCGAAACGAAACCACCGAAGCATTTCACCGAGAACTCGCTGCTGGCGATGATGGAAACCGCTGGCAAATTGGTCGACGACGACGAACTTCGCGAAGCCATGAAAGAACGCGGCCTGGGAACGCCAGCAACACGTGCGGCCATCATTGAAATACTCTTGAAGCGTCAATACATCACACGTTCGAAGAAGACGCTGCTCGCCACGGACTTGGGACGTTATCTGATCGCCATCATTCGAGACGACCGATTGAAGTCGCCAGAACTAACCGGACGCTGGGAGGCAAAGTTACGTCAAATTGAAGCCGGCCAAGTGGAAGCAGCCGAATTCATGGACGAGATTGCCGCTTACACCACCGAGATCATCAACAGTTCCGACCAGCCCGAAGCAGACGAAACCGCGTGGGGCAAATGCCCAAAGTGCAACAATGCGATCATCCAGGGCAAACGAGGTTTTGGTTGCTCAAAGTGGAAGGACGGTTGTGGCTTCGTGCTTTGGCGTGAGTATCAAAATCACGTTTTCAGTGATGAGGAGATTCGTTGCTTGTTGCAATTTGGCAACTTAACGAAGCCGGGCCAAGAAAACGTGATGCTGAAAATGACATCCAGTGGTGCCGTTGTGCAGATACCCGTCCCCAGCGAAGGCCAGCGAAACAATGGCAAGTCGAAGTGGGGTGGCAAGAAACGCGGTTCGAAAAGATCGTTCGGTAAGAAGTCCAACAGTAAGAGCAAGTCGATCGGGAATTGCCCGCTTTGCCAAGCGGACGTCGCCGAACAAAAGATCTCGTTCAGTTGCACGAAATGGAAAGAGGGCTGCAAGTTTGTGATTTGGAAAACCATCGCCGGCAAACGCATTTCGGCTCGCACGGCCAAGACGCTCATTTCCAAAGGCGCAACGTCGACACTGAAAGGCTTTCAATCCAAGGCCGGAAAGCCGTTTGCCGCAAAGCTAAAGTTGGTCGAAGGCAAGGTTGAGATGGAGTTTGACTGAGTCGTTTGACACCAACAATCACACGCGAAGTCGACGTGAGATTTCATCGACAAGCTCGCTTGTCTTCACGCGAACTTGATCCAGCGTGTCTCGATCACGCAACGTGACTGTGTCGTCGGCTGCAGTGTCGCCGTCGATGGTGATGCAGAACGGGGTGCCAATTTCGTCTTGCTGGCGGTATCGCTTTCCGATGGCGCCTTGCTGCGAGTAGATCGCGGCAATGCCAGCAGACTTCAGTTCGCGATAGATGTCCGCAGCCCTCTCGGGCATGCCCTCTTTCTTGATCAACGGGAAGACGGCGGCCTTCACGGGTGCCAACTTCGGATGGAACCTCATAACGGTACGCTTTTGCATCTTGCCCTTGTCGTCAGGCTGTTCGTCCTCGAAGTAAGCTTCACACATGAAGGCCAAGGTCGCACGATCGGCGCCAGCAGCAGGTTCGATAACGTGGGGCACGAAGCGTTCACGGGTTTGATCGTTGAAGTAGCTCAGGTCTTTGCCGCTGCCTTTGTACTTCGGTTTGCCGTCTTCATCGTTTTGAACAACCAGACAGTCGTCTTCGCGAACAAGCTTGCCTTCCATATGCGACCGCAAGTCAAAGTCGCCTCGGTGGGCGATGCCTTCCAACTCGCCATACTCGCCCTGTGCCAAGAACGGAAAAGCGTACTCGACGTCCGCAGTGCCAACGGAGTAGTGTGCCAACTCTTCTTGGGTGTGATCGCGCAGGATTAAGTTGTCGCTGCCGATGCCAAGATTCACGTACCACGCATAGCGACGGTCTCGCCAATAAGTGTACCAGTCGCGCGACGCATCCGGGTGGCAGAAAAACTCCATCTCCATCTGCTCGAACTCACGCGACCGAAACGTGAAGTTCCGCGGCGTGATCTCGTTGCGAAAGCTTTTGCCGATTTGGGCAATGCCGAAGGGAATCTTAACGCGGCTGCTGTCGACGACGTTCTTGAAGTTCACGAACATGCCTTGAGCTGTTTCTGGCCGCAAGAAGGCGGTGCCTTCTTCTTCGGTTGATAGCGCACCGATGACCGTCTTAAACATGAGATTGAATTCACGTGGTTCAGTCAATGTGCCAGGCTCATCGACATCGGGTGCGACGACTTCGTCGAAACTGCCGATTTCAGTGATCGGCAGCATGTCCTCAGTCTCCCAGCTAATCTTGTCGAGGTACTTCTTCTTCATGCCGAAAACTTTGAGTGCCTTCGCATTGACTTGATCAAAGCCAGCGTCATCCGATTCGATCGTCGTGAAAAACAAACGCCGACCTTCATGCTCACCCCATCGACCGCGCAGGTGATCAAAGCGATATCGTTTTTTTGACTCGCGACAATCAACCATCATATCGTGGAACAGATCGTAGTGGCCCGAACACTTCCAGACCTGTGGATGCATGATCAAAGAGGTCTCGATGCCCGTCATTTGAAACGTGGTCGGCGCGCCTTCGCGAACAGTCAATTCGTCGTGGTTCGTGATCATGTCACTCCACCACGCCTCGCGCACGTTGCGCTTTAGCTCGACACCAAGAGGGCCGTAGTCCCAAAATCCTTGCAAGCCGCCGTAGATATCCGACGACTGAAACAAGAAACCTCGCCGTTTACACAGCGAGACGATTGTTTCCATTTTCTTGTCCATTTTGGACGTTCCTTAATTGTTTTCGTGGGCCGCTTGTGTGATAGGCCCTATAAGAAATGGACCACGCCCCAGATTGTTCGTCCGACGACGATCCAAAATAAAATGCCGACCCCAATCGGTCCGTGATCTTCGAGTTTCACGTCCTTGCCTGGCCGGAGCGTTCGTAGGATGAAATACCCTGGCGTTCTAATTGCCAGCTCGAACAGAATCTCGAAGACAAACTCCATGGCGGGCGATAATAGAGTCACCGCGAAGGTGCCGCAAGCCTGCTTCGATCGGTGGCAGTTTTTGATGAACCGACTGCTAGTGCACCCTCTACTACCATTGATACATGACAAATATTGACAATAATTTGCAACCTGTCTAGTTTGGTAAAGACGAGAAAATGAGGATCGATTGATGGGAAGCTCACTAAATCTGTCCCTGACGGATGAGTTAAGGTCATTCATTGACGAAAACTGTGGCGATGGCACACTGTACGCCACACCAAGCGAGTTCGTGCGCGATGTGTTGCGAGAGAAAAAACAACAGATAGATGCAGAGGAAATTCGTCAAGGTATTCTGGAGGGGCTCCATGACGCCGTCGAGGGACGTATTGTTGAATTCAACGGCGACCTGAAATCTCTAATTGATGAGCCCGGCGAATGAGCAAACAACGCCGACCTGCAAAGCTCTTCTTAACGGAACGTGCGCGCAAGGACATTGCGACAATCCGGAAGTATTCGATCGAGAATTGGGGAAAGAAAACCGCTGAGCGCTATATCGACGATTTTCAATCCGCATTCGATCGGATCAAGACGCATCCGAATCTTCTTCAGTCAGTTTCGAACCTGCACGAGTCATTAAGATTCTACCGAGTCAACCAGCATGTACTTGTCTGCTCTGTTCGGCCGCAAGCAACCATCGTTGTCAGTGTGTTCCACGGCCGTATGGATGTTGCTTCAAAACTGAGTGAGCTAAGCCCGACTTTGGAAGACGAAGTCGATCTACTGATCAGTAAGCTCCATCAAAAGACTCGTCGGCGCAAACACTAAGTCTCTTGCAGGTGACCTTTAGACACCGAACTCCTTGGCCGTGTTCGCGACCGCCTGGGCAATCTGAGGAGCGACGCTGCGGTCCAGTGGATCGGGCAAGATAAAGTCCGTCTTCGGTTCGGGAACAGTCGCGGCGAGAGCGTGGGCCGCGGCGATTTTCATGGACTCATCGATGCGTTTGGCTCCGGCATCCAAGGCGCCGCGGAAGATGCCAGGAAAGACCAACACGTTGTTAACTTGATTCGGGAAGTCACTTCGGCCAGTCCCCACGACAGCCGCTCCCGCTTCCTTGGCCACATCGGGCATGATTTCAGGAATCGGATTCGCCATTGCCAGGATGATGGGATTGTCGGCCATACGGCGGATGTCGTCTCCACTCAAGATGTCGCCTTTGCTAACGCCGATGAAGACGTCGGCGTCTTGCAAGACGTCTTGCAGCGAGCCTTCACGGTTTTCTCGGTTCGTGTAATTCAGCAATTCTCGTTTGTAGTTGTTCAGATTGTCGCGATCCTTGTGGATGGCTCCGCGAGAATCACAGATGACGACGTCTTTCACTGGCATGCACAAGCTGGGATCGTGGCCGACACAACGTAGCAGCTTGGCAATGGCCGAGCCTGCGGCACCAGCACCGTTGATGACAACGCGCAGGTCGGTGATTTCTCGCCCCACGACTTTCGCCGCGTTGATCAAACCAGCAACAAGCACGATGGCCGTTCCATGCTGATCGTCGTGAAAGACGGGGATGCCGAGGTCTTGCAATCGATTCTCGACCTCGAAGCAGCGCGGCGCTCCGATGTCCTCAAGATTGATGCCGCCAAAAACGGGTGCAATTCGACGAACCGTGATGACGATCTCGTCAACGTCTTGCGTGTCGACACAAATTGGAAACGCGTCGATGTTGGCAAACTCACGGAACAAGAGCGCTTTGCCTTCCATGACCGGGATCGCCGCATGGGCACCGATATTTCCAAGCCCCAAAACAGCCGAGCCGTCGCTGACGACGGCAACGGTGTTTCGTTTGATCGTTAGATCGCGAGCCTTCGACGTGTCTTCGGCAATCACCTCGCAGGGCCGAGCGACTCCGGGAGTATACGCCAGCGATAAGTCGTCCCGACTCGCCACGGGCATCTTGTTGTAGATACCAATCTTTCCGCGAAGTTGTTCGTGAACGATCAAACTGCGTTCAAAGAAGTCGGCCATGTCGTCAATCCTTGGAGGGGCTATCGGATCTGAGATCGGTGGTGGTTACTCTTCTTTTTTTTCTTTGCGGGACTTCACTTCGGGAGACTCTTCGTCCTTCTCTTTGGCTCCAAAAGAAGTTCGCAGCGCCGTTGCTGCCGCAGTGATTGTCTCCTTTGGTCCGGTCAGCTTTAGGAAGTAAGTTCCCTTGCGTTCCTTGCCCACTTCCAACGCCAAAATGACTCCCAGCATGCGTGCATTGGGCACAGGCTTTGTTTGACGGCGAATTGGCGGTCCGATCGGCTTGTTGTAAGTCCCAGTGACGTCAACGATTACGTATTCGCCCGATGTCGACTTCGCAGTTGAGAGCTTGTATTTGACGTCTTTGCTGTCAAATTGGCCAATCCAACGTTCGGCATTGGCTTTCACTCCGCCACCGCCGCCGCCGAAGTTGAAGATGCCCAACTCGCCGTCTTCCTTGTCCTTGCCTACGGCGGGAATGTCAAAGTGGCCGAGTCGCAGACGACTGGACGGCTCTTTTTGCTTCCAAGTTACGGGGACGTTTAAGACAAGGTCGCGCAGCTTGACTTCCCGAGTCTTAACGGGCTTTTCTTTCTTCTCGGATTTCTCTTCCTTCTTTTCCGAACCAACGTCCTTCTTCGCGTCGGCTTTCTTCTTCGAGCCAGCGTCTTTTTTTGCTTTGTCATCTGCACTTGCGACGCAAGACATCGCGGCGATCAGCAGCATACACACGAAGGTATGGAATCGTTTTGTAGGCATCTTAATCAGTCCTCATATATTGAGATGGGTCAGTGTATTAGTTGGATCAATTTGGTGTTCGTTTGCTGATTCTGAGTGATTGCATACTGAATTGCAACGCTCGATTCTGCACGAAACGATAATCCTTGTTGAGAGCATTGGAACTTTGGGCAATTGGTTGTGCTCAAACGACCAAGGCCTACATCAGAAAGCCATTGACGAACGGCGATCGAACACGTGTAATTGACGGACCTCGCCAGGAGCTTCCTATGTGTTCTCACCGCCAAAATCGAAACCTCGAAATCAACCGGCGTGACTTGATGAAGGCCGCCGCGATGGGCCTTGCCGGAGCCGCTGGCGGCAGCAGTTGGTTGCCCGGTCTAGGACAAGCGCTTGCAGCCTCCAAAAAACAACAACGGCACTGCATCGTGCTGTGGATGACCGGCGGCCCGACGCAAACCGATACGTTTGACATGAAACCGAATCATGCCAACGGTGGTCAGTTCAAGGAGATCCAAACGGCCGCGACAGGACTCCGCTTTAGCGAAAACATGCCAAAGCTGGCCAAGATAGCCGATCAGATGGCAGTGGTTCGCAGCCTGAGCACTCGCGAGGGAGATCACGATCGAGGGACTTATTTGATGCACACGGGACATCGCCCCGGCGGTCCCATCAAGTACCCGACGTTGGGGTCGATCTTGTCAAAAGAGATCGGCGATGAGACATCCGCGCTGCCAAGTTTCGTCAGCATCGGAACGTCAGGAGCTTTCAACCAGCGAGCTTATCAACCAGGTTTTCTTGGGCCGCGGTTCGCACGTTTGCGGGTTGGCGAGAATCGAGAAACTCGAAACGCGGCACAACTCGAAGACACAAACGCTTACGCGGCCCTGGGAGTCGACGACCTGCAGCCTCCAGCAACCGTCACGTCAGCACAAGTCGGCCAGCGTGTTGATTTGCTGCGTGGTCTGCAAGACCGCTTTGTCAAACGGCATGCCGTCGACGCCACCGTTGTTCATAACACGGCCGTGCAGCGAGCGATCCGATTGATGCGCAGCGAAGCATCCAGCGCTTTCGACTTGTCCGACGAGTCCGACAGTGTTCGCGAAGCGTATGGTCGCGGCAGATTCGGCCAAGGTTGCTTAATGGCCAGAAGATTGGTCGAACGCGGTGTCGGCGTTGTCGAGGTCTCGTTAGGAGACTTCGGCCGCTGGGATACTCACCAGAACAATTTCCCAGTGGTCAAGCAGTTGTCAGAAGAGCTGGATGCTGGCTGGTCGATGCTGATGTCCGATCTTCAAGATCGCAGTCTGCTGGACTCGACCACCATTATCTGGATTGGTGAATTTGGCCGGACGCCTCGAATCAACGGCAACGCCGGACGCGACCACTTCCCACGCGCCTGGAGTTGTGTTCTTGCGGGTGGTGGCATCAAGGGTGGTGGAGCGTACGGTCGAACAGATGCTGGCGGGACAACGGTCGAGGAAGATCAGTGCAGCGAGGGCGGTGTCTTGGCCACTCTATGCAAAGCTCTAAAGATCGATCCGGACAAGCAAAACATCTCGGAACTCGGTCGACCAATTCGACTGGCCGAAGGCGAAGCGGTCGAGAAGCTACTGTCGTAGTTCGAATTGTTACATGCAATCCGTTGTAGTCCGTTGAATCTGGATCGACGGACTACAAGTCCGTCCTACATGAGATGAGCAATCCAGGTTGCCCCTTCTTGAGACGATCTTGGCGCAAAATATGGAATTCGGGTTTACCCTAGAAATCGACTGGATTTGAGAAAACTCGGGTTGAGCGCCCCAGGCAATCTACGTACACTTCCCCGCCGCTTGGCACCCTCTCTCCTCTCCCAATCCCATCTCGCCGTTTCACGGCTCCTTTCTTTTCGATTTGAGTCCTTTGACATCGATGAAGGATCATTGTTGGACTCGATGCACATCTACCCGCCTTTAGTTTCAATGGAGTGAAATTCATGTCTCGGCGCCCCTTAATTGGACTCGCTACACTGAGTCTCTTACTGACCTTATGTGTCTATGGGACTGCGTTCTCTGCCGATCACGGTGACGACCCGGCCCTAAGATTCGACACACGGTTGGACATCAACGATCTCTACGCCTTTCAGTCTCCTTCGAATGCTGACAACACTGTCATCATCATGACTGTTGGCCCAGCCGCTGGAGTGTTGGGCCCGTCGACGTTTCATCCGAATGCCAAATTCGACATCTTCGTTGACAACAACGGTGATGCACGTGGCGACATTCGATTCCGCGTTCGCTTTGGTCAAGTCGGCGAGGACGGATCTCAGCCCGTCGGGATCGAACGACGTGTTCGAGGCGGCGGTCGCGAAACGGCCACCGGTACGACAGGTGCCAACATCAGCTTGCCTGGTGATGGCGGAACGCTCCTTTGCGACATTCAAGACGATCCGTTCTTCTTCAACTTGATTGGTTTTCGCACATTTACGTTGGGCGTGCCCGGCCAAAACTTCTTCCGCGGTTTGAACACGATGTCGATTGCGCTCGAAGTGCCCAGCAGCAGCCTGACTGATGGTGACTCGAACATTGGCGTCTATTGCCGCACACTTCGAGGTTTCACGAAGCAAGATCGCATGGGCCGCCCAGCCATCAACACAGTGCTCATCCCTGGCACGAAGAAGAGCGACTTCAACACTGGCAACCCGCGGCGTGACCAAATGGACTTTCGCCAAGACATGGTCAACAACCTGTTGGCACTGGGCAACGATCAAGCCACGGCTGACGGTTTGGCCGACTTCTTGCTGCCCGACATCTTGACCATCGACACATCCAGTACCGCCGGCTTCCCCAACGGACGACGGTTGGAAGACGATGTGATTGATATCGAATTGGGATTGCTGACCGGAAACGCCGTTACCACCGACGGTGTCGACAATGACTCGACGTTTACGGACACGTTTCCGTACATCGGTGCGGCCAATCAGAACTTGTTCCCAATTGGCAATTAGAGCCCGTTGCAACATTTGATCACCCAGAAAGCCGCATTCTTTGCGAGTGCGGCTCTTCTCGGTTTGGCGAGATGTCAAACCACGACAACATAGAAGTCATTTGAGAAATCAGTATGAGAAGCCCCCGCATTTCTAGCCTGATAGTTTGTTCGATTGCGCTCGTCTACTTTTGCTGCAATCAGCTTCCGGCGGAACAACCAACTGTCGACAACGCTTCGGCGGTAAAGTTGGCAAGCTTTCAATTGCCAACTTCCCAATCCATTCAACTCTTCCAAAAACGTGTCGACCAAGCGCCGACTGACTATTTAAGCCGATCGTTACTCGGCCAATTGCATCTTCGCCACGCACGCGAAACCGGCGATCTGCTCAGCTATAAGCGAGCGGAGACCGAGTTGCAGGCGGCCTTGGATGTTAACCCAAGACACATTGGGGCGCGTTCGCACTTGGCTCAGGTGTACGCGGCGCAGCACCGGTTTCGAGAGGCTTTGGACATCGCCTCACAGATCTATGACGACGACTTCGATAATCTCACCGCACTGGCAACCATGGGCGATGCGTATCTCGAGCTTGGCAACTATAAGCTGGCAAAACGCAGCTTTGATCTGTTGTTCGAGCAAGTCCAATCGCCGCCCGTTCTGTCACGTTTGGCTCACTTTGCTGAGCTTGAGGGCAAGAACACGCGCGCGATTGAATTGATGCAATCGGCAATCGATGCGGCCGAAAATGAAGGCATTTCGAAAACGGAGCTGGCGTGGTACGACTGGCGTCTTGGCGACCTCTATTTTCACACGGGTGACTTGAAGCGAGCCCGTTCGCACTACCAAGCGTCGTTGAAACGCAATCCTCGATATCACATCGCAGTCAATGGCTTGGCCGATGTCGCAGCAGCTCGCGGTCAGATTCATGAGGCACTCGGTCACTTGCAGGCATCGCTTGCGCTGCGGCAAAGCCCGGGGACTCATGCCGAGTTGGCTGGTCTCTACGGCGAAGTTGGTGATGAAGCGAGTGCCAAGCAACATTGGATTCACGCTGAGCGTTTGGCGACGAAACCGGGAATCCATACTTATGTTTACAAGCGAACATTGGCCGAGATTTACTGCGATCAGGACAAGAGACTGGAAGAAGCTCTGACATTGGCGCGTCAAGAGCTGAAGCAGCGACCCGACTTAGGCGGTCACGATTTGGTGGCCTGGGTTCTGTACAAGCTTGGTCGTTTCAAGGAAGCAGCAGTCGAAAGTGAAAAGTCACTTGTGATGGGCATTAACGAGCCCAGCTTTTACTATCACGCCGCGTTAATTCAACATCGATGTGGCAACAATGATAAGGCGATTTCATATTTGAAAAGGATCAAATCGATCGCCGATTACTTGTTGCCAGAAGACGGACTGGAACTGCTCGCGAAGCTAGAGCAAGAGTCCAAGTAATAGAGTTTCAGGAAAGGAATCCCGATGACCCGCGATTGGATGATTTGTTTGGTATTCAGTGTAGCCGTTGTTGGCGCCGCGCATGCCGAGGAGCAGGCCGCACGCCCGATCGGCGCCGAAGTTGGCGGTTATCTCAGAATCTTGGGTATTGTTACCGTGCAAGAGGAACTGAATCTTGATCGCAACCAAGTTCAAATCGTTCGAACAGCTCGCAAGCAGCTAACAAAACGCAAACGAAGTGAATTCGTAAAAGTCTATCGATCGCTGTCCGACGTGAAGCCAGAGAAACGCAACGAAAAGCTTCAACAAGGAATGCAACAACTCGCCAAAATTGGCGATGACGCGGATGTTGAAATTCTGAAAAAACTTTCCGCTCCACAACTCGAACGTTTGGTTCAAATCAGCTTGCAGATGACGGGACCACCGGCCTTAATTCGCAAAAAGGTTTCCGACTTCGTCGGCCTGACGGGAATGCAAGAAGAATCCGTGAAGCAAATTCTGGCTCGCACTCGCCGAGGCGGCAACGCGAAACAATTGAGTAAGGAAGAACGAGCGAAACGCTTTGGTAAGTATGCCAAACTCACCGACGCCGAAAGGGCGAAGTTCGCGGCCGACCAACGAGCCGAAAGAGAGGAAGATGACGCAGAGATCTTGGATCTTCTCACCAGCCAGCAGCTTCAGAAATGGAATACCTTGTTGGGTAAGAAATTCGAGGTCGTCGAACGCAGTGTCGTCGCTGATGCAAAACGTAACGAAGATGACTTCGAGTAAGCAGCATGAGCAAAAAAGTTCTGAACGTCGGACAATGCGGATTCGACAACCACTCGATCGCCGCGTTTCTTGGCCGTCACTTTGATGTCGAGATCCGCAACACCAACCTGGCCGCCGACACACTGGCGGCACTGGGGCAAGAATCGTTTGATTTGGTGTTGATCAATCGCAAGCTGGATCAAGATTACAGCGACGGCATCGACGTGCTGCGATCGATTCGCGCGGATGAATCTTTTGGCGACGTTCCCGTGATGCTTGTCTCCAACTACGCCGACGCACAAGCAGCCGCAGTGGAAGCTGGAGCAATCCAAGGATTTGGAAAGAACGAGTACGATCAACCTGCGATCGTGGACCGCTTGGCCCAAGTTCTTTGTTAGTAAATCGCGCTCAGCCGTCACTTGGCCTTTTTCTCGCGTCCGTACTTCTTTCGTACGATTTTCGCTGCATCGGAGTCGGGAAACTCGTCCAAGACTTGCCGAAGCATCACTCTTGCTTGCTTCTTATCGCCGGCCTCAATTGTCGCTTCGGCTTTCTGCAACAACTGGTTTGCTGCGTCATCCGCCCAGTATCCTTCGAATGGCTCACTCGCTTGTTCTTCACGCTGTTGCGACTTTTCCTCTTGCGCTTGCCTTTCCGCTTCCTGCTGACGCTTGAACTCTAACTTTCGGGCTTCGGCTTCTTGTTCCAACAAACGAATCTCTTCTTCGTCGTCGGTGGATTCACTCGCGTCTTGTTCTCGCCGTTGCCGACGCAACTTCTTCAATCGGCGTTTCGAAGGCGGCTCAAACGAAACTTTAACGTTGATATCCGCGGCACTGGCGACATTGTCTCCTAAGAACATGGCGCCATCACCTAGCAAGTCGCTCGCCCTGTCCGAGCCCGCAACGATCATTAACGAGATCGCGTCTTTCGAGATTTCCTGTCCGCAGCCGTTACACTTGGCATTGAATGTTTCATCCACGTAGCTCGTCGCCCAGCCGTATGGCGCTTCATCGATGTGTTGTTCTGTCAATTCGTTTGCTAGACCGATATAGACCTCGCTGAGTGCATCCATACGAATGACGGATGTGGCCTGAGACTCGAGCGCTTGATGGACGAATGCGTGCTCACTCTGACCACCTGCTTGCATCCAGTTCGAAGGTCGCGACGCCCGCTCAACGGCCTTCTCCTGTGTGTCGATCGAGGGAATGTTGAACACGGGACTTGGTGGCCCGGGGTCCTCTTCCCAGACGATGAACCAATGCTTGCGGCACTTGACACAAGTCACATCGATCGAGAACTCGGCGGCCTCATCGGCAGTTTCAAAGGGGAATTGATCACCAAGCGTTGTTCGTCTCGCACTTGGGGCATTCCAAGTTATTCGCAAATAAAGAAATCATCGTGACCTCTGGCTCAAGCGATAATGTCCGTGACCACTTTCCCTGGTTGACCATCAAGCAGGGACTCTTCGCGACCGTTGCGTTTGTAGGTGAGCTGCTGAGTGCTCAGTCCCATCAAATGCATCACGGTAGCGTGATAGTCAAAGTGGTTCACAATATTCTCGATGGCCCGATGTCCGAATTCGTCAGTGGCTCCGTATACTTTGCCCTGTTGGAAACCGCCGCCGGCGACCCACATACTAAATCCGTACGTATTGTGGTCTCGACCGATCTTGTCTCGACCCGCATCGTTCTGAATCACTGGCAAGCGCCCCATCTCGCCGCCCCAGTGAACGATGGTTGAATTTAAGAGACCGCGTTGCTTCAGGTCCTTGACCAAACCGCCAACTGGCTTGTCCGTTTTGAGACACGCCGCGGGCAAGCCGCCAATGATGCCTCGATGGTGATCCCAGTACTGATTTTTTGTAAACAATTGCACGAACCGGACGCCTTGCTCGATCAAGCGGCGAGCGATCAAGCAGCGTTTGCCGTATTCTTCGCTGGCTGGTTGATCGATGCCATACAGTTGATGCGTGGCCTTTGTTTCCTGCGAGATGTCCAGTGCTTCAACGGCCGATGTTTGCATGCGAGCAGCCAGCTCATAGTTGGCAATGCGAGCTTGAAGCTCGGCCTGGTCCGAGAATGCCTTGGCATGTTCGCGATTGAGTTGCTGCAGGAAGTCGAGGTAGTTCTTCTGGGCGGCACCGCGTAAGTGTTGCGGGGCTTCGAGGTTCAAGATTCGAGGTTCTCGTGGACGAATGACGGTGCCTTGATACAACGACGGCAACCAGCCATTCGACCAATTCAAGACACCCTCGACAGGCAGGCCCTTGGGATCGGTCATGGCGATGTAAGCAGGCAACTCGTCGGTCTCAGCACCCAAACCATAAGTCAACCAACTGCCCAGAGACGGCCGCCCGCGTTGGATGCGACCGGAATTCATGGCGTGAATCGACTGACCGTGATTGTTGACTCCTGTATGCATCGATCGGATGACGGTGATGTCATCAACAATGTCGCCGATATTTGGGAGCAGCGACGATACGGGTGTGCCGCTTTCTCCACACTGACGGAATCCCCACGGGCTGCCCAGAATCTTTTTGCTGGCGCCGCCGACGTCGTCGTATTTGACCTTACCGGGAAAGTCCTTGCCGTCCATCCGTGTTAGCGTCGGCTTTGGGTCGAGTAGGTCGACTTGGCTGGGCCCGCCTTGCATGAACAGCGAAATCATCGCGTTGGCAGTGTGATCTTTCGCCGGCTGTTTTGCCTTGAGCGAATGAATCTGACGTTCCAAAGCCGGCTTGACGGGTTCCGCGCGAGCCTCTCGCTGGAACAACCACGCTAATGCAAGCGGCGAAAGCGAGAATACTCCGGCCTGAAGAACTTGACGCCGGTGCATGGTGTTGTCAAAACTTGGCATGAATGTGTCAATAGGCTGAAGGTTGTAGGCAGTCGCTCAAAGAGTGCATTTAGTCTACCTTCTACGGCCTGTAAGCTACAGCCTAATCGAAGGAGCGACCATGCGAGTCCTCGTGACTGGCGGTGCCGGTTTCATTGGCAGCCATATCGTCGATCAACTCTTGGCGGCCGGCCACGAAGCAGCAGCCGTCGACAATCTCTCGACAGGAGTCGCCGCGAACTTGCCCCAAGGCGTGCCACTTTATGAGGTCGACATTCGCGACCGCGACGCGTTAGGCAAAGTCTTCGACGAGTTCGCTCCCAACGCGGTGTCTCATCAAGCCGCACAAATGTCCGTCAGCCGCTCGGTCCGCGAGCCCGCTTTCGACGCTGACAACAATGTGATGGGCTTGCTGAACGTGCTGGACCATTCCGTCAGAGTCGGCGTGCAGCAAGTCGTCGCCGCGTCATCGGGCGGCGTCTTGTACGGAGACGTGATCGAACCGGCCGGTGAGGACACAGCAGCAGCACCGATCTCTCCGTATGGAATTAGCAAGTGGGTGGGTGAGAAGTACCTCGAATTCTACGCACGAGAGCACTCACTACAGTGTGTCGCTTTGAGGTACGCCAACGTCTACGGTGCACGCCAAAACCCACATGGCGAGGCTGGTGTCGTCGCCATCTTTTGCCAGCGGATGCTGCAAGGCGAGGCTGCGCAGGTCAATGGCGATGGAAAGTATATCCGCGATTACGTGTACGCCGTCGACGTCGCGCGAGCGAACCTGTTGTCGATTTCTACCGAGTTGTCGCAATCGTTCCTTGCGTTGAATATCGGCACATCCAAGCCAACTGACGTCAATGAACTGGTAAGCGCGGTACGCAGTTTTTGCCAGCAATCGTTACAAGAGTCGGGCAGCGACATCGAGGTCCCCGTGCCCTTTCGTGCCGAACCAAGAGCAGGCGACCTGCGTTCCAGCCTTGTCTGTGCCGCGTTGGCAAAGGACGTTTTGGGCTGGCAACCAGAAACAGCACTGCAAGACGGCCTGCAACAAACCGTGAAGTGGTTTGCTTAGAGTAGCCATCACTCTCCGAGTGATGGGCTTAGCGAACTCGTATATCAAATCCCGCCGGCTTGGCAATCAGTTTAGACGCCGAGGTTAGAAAGCGATACAAGCGATTCAAAGCCTTTCACGAGAAGGCTCATCACTCGGAGAGTGATGGCTACTTTGTTGCCTGCATCAAACCTCTCATGTAGCCGTAGGCGAATAGGCGTCCCTTCATCGTGTATCCCGGCTCGCCCTCGTCCTCACCAACCAGCTGAGGAACGTGGTCGGGACGGATCGGTCCGTCGAAGCCAACATCACGATAGGCTTGCATGGTGGCCACCATGTCGGTGGGGCCGTTGTCGTGAAATGTCTCGACAAATGATTCCTTGGTTCCGCGGATGTCTCGAAAGTGGACGTAGTTGATCGACTTGCCCAAACGCCGTATGGCCTCGGGAATATCGACGCCGATTTCGGCAAAGCTACCTTGGCAGAAGCAGACGCCGTTGTGCGGACTAGGGGCAAGAGCAACGAGCCGCTCGAAATTCTCAAGGCGATTCATGATGCGAGCACGCCCCATGACTTCGTCCAATGGCGGATCGTCGGGGTGCATGGAAAGGTAAACGCCAGCGTCCTCGGCCACAGGCAACAGTTCGTTCAGGAAGCGTTCCAGGTTATCCCAAAGCTCATCCATCGAGATCACGGAATCCGACTTCGCGGCCACTTCGTCCGGCGATGCCCCATCGTGAGTTAGCGAGATGGCCTTTTCCGCGTCTTGAAGGTTGAAGCCCGTCACCTTGGCACCGCCGCGTTCGGGAGCGTCTAGCGATGTTCGGACCCAATCCGTGCCCGACATGAAGTTGTAGCACAAGATCGGAACGCCGGCCTCGCCCATTTGTCGGATCAAGGTCTTCATCGCTTCCAACTCGGTGCCGTCGTCGATGCCAAGTTTGATGTTCTCGAAGGGCAAGTAACCCTCGATGACCGAGAGTTCTAAGCCGTAGGATTCGATCCACCGTTTTGATTCGAGCATCGCCTCGATCTCAGGACCTCGACAACGATCGACGACGTCGGTCACGCCACATTGAGCCGCCAATTGAAGAAACTCGTCGGTGATCGGCGTCAGCACAGTTGCGAGTCGCATGAGATCTTCCTCTGCTTTTCTGAATTCGTTTCGAGGCAACACAGAGCTCTCGATTATGCAAAGAAGCAGGGACATGGCAACTCGGACCGAACGGTGATTGAAGGCTAGGTTTCAATAAATGGCTCTCTACGGTTCTCTTCAGCCTGCGATCGATTAAACTAAGTATCGTCTAACGCCAAGCCGAAGTCGTCGGCGATCAAGTCAGCACACTTGTCGGAAGCCAACATTCGACGCTTTTGAATTAGAAACTTACATGCGTTGAGTACTTTGGAATTGAATGGTGTCGAGGTCGTCGACACATTTGCCGAAGCGTTTCCGATCGTTGGAACGCGTTTAATTATTACAGCAGCCTCCGAATTCTGGTCGCATATCGCGGCTTACGAGTTCTGCGGTTTCGCAACCAGCGTGATCGCTTGCGACGCCGAAGCCGCGATTGAGCGTGCGTTAACGCCCGAGCAAACCCCAGACGGTCGGACTGGCATCAGCGTTTTGGTCTTTGCATTCGATCGCAAATCGCTGGAGAGCGCCGTCAGCAATCGTGTCGGACAGTGCGTGTTGACGTGCCCGACAACCGCGTGTTACAGCGGCTTGACGGATTCAGAAAAGCCCGAGCAACTCAGTGTTGGCAGCCAGCTTCGCTATTTTGGCGACGGCTTTCAGGTTTCGAAGAAACTTGGATCTCGTCGTCTTTGGCGAGTTCCCGTCATGGATGGCGAGTTCGTTTGTGAGGATCGCTTCGGTACATCTAAGGGCGTCGCTGGCGGTAACTTGCTGATTTGCGGCGACAACCAAGCCAACGCATTAGCGGCTGCCGAAACGGCGGTGAACGCAATGCAGCCCGTACCGGATTCCGCGTTTCCGTTTCCCGGCGGCATCGTGCGCAGCGGAAGCAAGGTCGGGTCGAGATACAAGAAACTCAAAGCCAGCACCAACGACGCGTATTGCCCAACCCTGATGGGCTCGACAACGAGCGCCTTGCCACAAGGCACGGGGGCCGTCTACGAGATCGTCATTGATGGCTTGACCGAGGAGAGCGTCCGGGAATCAATGAGAGCCGGACTTCATGCCGCCAGTCAGTGTGACGGAGTGCTCCAAATCACCGCCGGCAACTACGGCGGAAAACTGGGCAAGTATCACTTCCATTTGAAGGACCTGATTTGAAGGAATGACCAATGACCAAATCCCAATGACCAATGGAAGAAAGATGCCCGGCTTCTTCGAGAAGCCGGGCATCTAAACCACTCTTCCATTGGTCATTGGGATTTGGTCATTGGGCATTTAACCCCCTATGTCCGTGGCGACCGAGAATCAAGAACGTCACTCGTTCCGCTGGTCCGTGTATCTGCTGATCTTGACGACCGCGGCAGCGCTGTCGATGGCGAATATCATCAACGCCCGCAGCTTGTTAAGTGCGAATGACCGATCGCGATGGTGTACGGTTTGGTCGCTTGTGGAAAAGGGCACCTACCAAATCGATTTAATCGACGCGCAGCGCGGCTGGACGACCATCGACAAAGTGCGTCACAACGGCCACTTTTATTCCACCAAACCGCCATTGCTGCCAACGATGGTTGCTGGCGTTTATTGGGGCGTCAAGAAAGTTACCGGCTGGAGTCTTTATGGCGATACGAATCAAACGTCGCGTGCGATTCTGATCATCGTCAATCTCTTGCCCATGCTTGTGGCTCTTTACGTCTTGGTCCAAATGCTCGAGCGATACGCGCGCAGTGAGTGGTCGCGGATCTACATTCTTTTAGCAGCGTCTCTGGCAACGATGCTGACACCGTTTCTTGTGACTTTGAATAATCACACGGTTGCGGCGACGTGTGTCATCTTCACGCTTGCCGCTGCACTTCGGATCTTGGTGGATGGCGAGCGGCGTTTGCGTTTCTACGCGATCGCCGGCTTCTTCGCAGCGTTTGTCGTTTGTAACGAATTACCCGCGGCATTGTTTGGATTGGCGTTGTTTATCTTGCTGCTTCGCAATGACGCACGTTTGACTTGGCGAGTATTTGTGCCGGCCGCACTAATTCCGTTAGCGGCGTTCTTCGTGACGAACTACTTGGCCACGGGCGGATGGAAGCCATTCTACATGTATTACGGTACTGAGAAGTACTTGTACTATTTCGATGGCATTCCCAGCTATTGGCAAAACCCTCGAGGATTGGATAAGGGCAACGAGTCACCGCTGGTCTATTTCATGCACTGCATGATCGGACACCACGGCATTCTTTCGTTGTCACCGTTTGTGCTCTTAGCATTCTTGGGCGTCAAGGGTTCCCTCATGCGTTGTTGGCAGTTGAACCGGCAGGAGGCTCCGGCATCCGATCCGGTTCGACAATCATCGCACTCTATCGAAGACCACACTTCGTTAACAGTCGTGCAATTGCTGGCAGGATTCCTAACCGTTGCGATCCTGACTTTCTATCTGACGCGCACATCGAACTACAACTACGGCGGCAACACCGCGGGGCTGCGATGGACATTCTGGCTGATCCCGTTCTGGCTGATCGCAATGATTCCCGTTTTGGATCGCTGGTCCTCGGAACGATGGAGGCGCAGGTTGGCCTGTCTGATGCTTGGTGTCTCGATGTTCTCGGCCGCTCTTCCGGTTTCGAATCCGTGGAGCCAACCGTGGATGTTCACCTTGCTGGAGAAGTTGGAGTACATTGACTATCGAGATCGCCCGCCCGCCTTACCACGCAAGACTTACAGTTGGCTTGGCAGTTTGCCCGACTCCGAAAAACCCGATGCATGGGTTGAGTTTGCGGGCCCGTTGATGAATGGCAAGGCCACACACTGGCGAATCACTGATCTCGGCGGCAGCGAGCTCAACGGGCGAATTTATCGAGCAATTCACTTTTGGCAGTTCGAGGATGGGCAGGTACCGTCGACGCGTGAGCCGAATTTCTTGGATGGGCAAGTCTTTTGTATCGACGTTGAACATTTCAACAACGGGAAGCCGCCCGAGGACTTCTTGCTTTGGCCGGCTGAGGATGCCTTGGCCGACGACTTTTCGCAGATACCCATTCAACGCCGTGATTTAGAAACAGTCTCGACGGCAGACGTCGAAACAGCGATGACAGTGCTTCGAGGCATCCCGCAAACAAAAGCGTTCAATTCCGGTTTCGTCCGCTACATTAAGACTCGGCTTCAAGGTGATGCGTTTCGCTGCCAACGTTCAGCAGCACAAGTCGTCCGCAAGACATCCAGCGGCGTCAGCTATCGTCACCGAATCGACATTTGGTTCTGTGACCAATTACCATTCGGAACGGCTAAGGTCGAGTTCACCGTTTCGAACCCTTCGACGGGCGAGATTCATTCGAAGCAAACGATGACAATCGTGGATGTTCACGAAGGTTACCGAAAATAGTGAGGCCATTTGATGAAGACATTCAAAGAGCTGACGCAGTTCTTTCAAGACGAGGGTGCGGACAACGTCGATCATTCGACAAAGGGCTACTTGGCTCATGCGATCGGCGTCTACAACGATCTGAAGAAATGGGGCTGCGACGAGGAACTTGCTCGCGTCGGCCTATTTCATTCGATCTACGGAACAGAGATCTTCCAAAACTTCACGCTCGACACATCGCGCCGTGATGATATTCGCGAACTCATCGGTGACCATGCGGAAATGGTGTGCTGGATGAACTGCGCCATCGACCGTCGGCACTTCGATCAAGAAATCCATAAGGAAAGCGGCCCTTACCAAATCCGTGATCGGTTCACTGGCAACTTAGTCGACGTGTCCGATCAAGAGTTTCACGACTTGTGCCTCATTCATTTATGTGACTGGCTTGAGCAAGTCGAGCGATCGCGGGCATGGGATTATCGCCGTTCCGCCTACGTGCAACTTGCGAAGCGTCTGGGTGGAGTCGGTGCCGAAAACTTCAATCGCGTATTCGCCGATGCTCCCGAATGCGTATCAACCGACGAATACGTCTGGCCCGAGACTGCGCTGAATTAGCCCGCGCTGGAGTGCAGGCTTTAGCCGCCTTCTTTGGAGCGTGGACGGAGCGGCTAAAGCCTGGACTCCAACAAAGCCCGCTACACGATTTCGTGAATTACGCGGCCGCGGCTGATTGGAAGTGGGCGGCCTAGAGGGTCGTGGACTTCGGTTTCGGGAGCATAGCCCAGGCAGTGGAACATCGTGGCGATCATGTCTTTGGGACGCACGATTCCTGAAACTGGGTAAGCGGCATGACCGTCGGTCTCGCCATGCACAACGCCGCCTTGAATACCGCCGCCAACCATGGCTGCCGAGAATGCATGTCCCCAGTGGTCTCGACCCGCGTTGCGATTGAACTTCGGCGTATGACCAAACTCGCCGGCCCACACGACAAGTGTTTCATCCAGTAAGCCGCGTTGATCCAGGTCCTCGATCAAGGCCGAGAAGCATTGATCCATAATGGGCATTAACAACGTCTTCAGCGATTCGTTGTGCTTCTTGTGAGTGTCCCAGCCGCCTTGGTTTTCGTAACCCTTGATCCGCGTCCAATTGATTTGCACCAGCGACACACCGGCTTCGACCAGTCGCCGTGCGAGCAAACAACTTTGAGCATATCGGCTGCGGCCATAGTGGTCTCGGACGGAGTCTGGTTCCTGCGTCATATCAAACGCCGATCGAGCTTGCGAGCCGCCGATCAGTCCCAGCGCATGTTGCGCATGGCGGTTGTAACTTTCAACGGCTTTGCTTCGATCCATTTTTTCGAACGCTGCGTCAACTTGTTTCAGCAAACTCCGCCGCGCATCAAATCGAACTTTGACAATGTCCTCGGGCAATTTCATTCCGGGAATGTTGAAGGTGTTCTCGGAAGGGTCGCAGTGAATTAGCCAAGGGTCATGTGGGCGGCCCAAGAACCCTGCGTCTTGCCCCGGCCACGGTTTGTTGCCATCGTTCCAAATGTGTTCTGGAATGACGACCGATGAGGGCAATCGGCCGGTGTCATCTTTGAGTGCTCGAACCAACGCGGCCACGCACGGCCAATCGTTCGGCGGCTTCGGTGGCGCGCTTTCACGATTCAGCGGTTGATGGGGGATGCCCGTTAGCATCTGGTAGCCGCTGGAGGAATGGGCGCTGTCACCAGTCACCACGGCTCGCATGACCGCCAGCTTGTCGGTCAACAGCGAGATTTTCGGCATTAATTCGCCGACCGAGAGACCCGGTGTTTTGCTATCGATCGTGCCAAACTCGCCACGGATTTGCTCGGGCGCTTGCGGCTTTGGATCGAATGTGTCGTGTTGCGGAGCTCCACCGGTTAAACCAAACAAGATGACCGACTTGGCCTTTCCGAAAGAACCATATCCCCCAGAATCGGCCTGCGCCGGCTTTGACAAGAGCGTCGGCAATGAAAGACCACCCATGCCAACACTGCCAATTCGCAGCCACTCACGACGAGTCACACCGTCGCACAGCCGGGAACCTTCGTCGTAAAAAGACAGCATGATCGCCTCTTAAAGATGGATGGATCGATGATTAGCGGGAAGTCCTATTCTCATCGCTGATGGGCTTCGACGCAATGCTAGCCTACGATAACCCAGCGCGTTTCGTTGAACGCCCAGCCGAAGACGCCGGCGCCTTCGGCTGGGCGTTCAACGAATTAGGGTCCGCAGATTATCAACAGTGGTCCAAGTACCAACAGAATAAGTATCGGAACGACGGAGCGAATGCTTCGGGAGAACTTTCAATTCTCCCCTTCACCTCGGACAGTGTGAGGTGTTCTAAGCTGTGGACTTCGGCAGGGTCAAAGTTCAGCTCGGCATCGGAAGACGTCCGAAAGAGCATCGAGTGCTCGTTGGAAAGTTCCTCGCAAGCTGCAAATTTATTGACGAACTCTAAGTCTGACGAGATACCTAGTTCTTCTCGCAACTCTCGTGGCGCGGCGTCCAGATAATCTTCTCCTGCCGAAACGTGCCCGGCGGTCGAAGATGTGTAGCACAAGGGGTAAGTATCCATGTGCTCAGACCGCTTTTGAATGATCAAGCGGTCTTGGCCATCAAACACAAAGATGTGAATCGCGCGATGCAAGAGCCCGCGCGCGTGGACTTCGCCACGAGTTGCTCGGCCGATGACGTTGTCGTCGGAATCGACGACGTCGAACAATTCATCTTGGTTCGGCATCGGTTCGCCCGATTAGAAACCCGACGCGTGAGCGAGGGACGCTCACACGTGCTCGCAATCAATGCGGGTTGTCGTGAACATGTGTGAGCGTCACTCGCTCGCGCGTTGGGTTACTAAAGGCAACAGCATCACGATGCCTCGCCTTCGGCTACTGGTTCAACGAATGCTGATTACCGACCGCGTCCCGTGATTGGATACGCGGTGTCTTGGAAGCCTTTGCCACTGTGTTCACCGATGGGAACCAGAGAATTGATGAAGGCTTCGTCTTGATCGGTGATCGTCACGTCGAGGCAATTCATGTTGTCCTCGAATTGTTCGATCGACTTGGGGCCGATGATCAGCGATGTCAGGATTGGGTTCGCCAGACACCAAGCCAGACTAAAGTGCGAAGTGCCGCAACCTTTGTTTTCGCAGTATTCGTTGATCTGCTGCGAGATTGCGATGCTCTCCTCACGCAATTCCGCTTGCACCATTCGTGGATCGCTGCGAGACGCACGCGAGCCTTCGGGGTACTCGCCGAATTTCTTGTACTTGCCCGTCAGAATTCCCCGAGCAAGCGGGCTATAGCTGACGACGCCGATGCCGTATTCTTGGCAAAGCGGCAACAGCTCGACTTCGATGTCTCGATTCACGATGTTGTACAACGGTTGAACGGCACAGAAAGAGTGTAAGTTGAGGTGCTTCGAAGTCCAAATGGCTTCGCAAAGACGCCAAGCTCGATAGTTCGAGCATGCGATATAGCGCACACGACCTGAACGTACCATATCGTCCAGGGCTCGCATTGTTTCCTCGATCGGCGTGTCGTAATCGGGAGCGTGAGCGTAATAGACGTCGACGTAATCGGTGTTCAATCGCTTCAGGCTGTCGTCCAGTGCCTTCATCAAGTGGACGCGGCTCGAGCCTTGATCGTTGGGGCCGTCGCCCATCTTCTGACGTCCCTTGGTCGCCAGAATGATTTGATCGCGGCGGTCAGCGATGGCTTTGCCCGTGATCACTTCAGACTCGCCACCGGCGTACATGTTTGCCGTGTCGACGAAGTTGATTCCCAGGTCGTGTGCTTTGTGAATGATATTGATCGAGTCCGCTTCGCTGGTTTGCAAACCAAACATCATCGTGCCCAAACAAACGGGCGAGACTTTCGCTCCACAGCTTCCTAGATTGCGATATTCCATGGATGGTTCCTCAGTGTGTTGCACCAATACAGTGATTGCGACGTGACAGAATTCAGCTTGCGAGTATAGCGGGAATCAGCGTTTTCGCTACTTATCCGCGTCCTCGCCATAAAGAAACTCGAGCTGTAGCAAGTCGCGTTCGATCAGCGAATCGATGAACGTCGGCATGTAGCCCGTTGGCAAAAGCGACTCGCCGTCACGGAAATTGAAGATGTCGGTGATCACCAACTCGTTGCGATCGGCGTCGAAGCCAGCGACTTCAGAGATTTGAGTCACCGCGCGGCGGCCTCCTGGGAGTCGCGTGATTTGCACGACGATGTCGATGGCCGAGGCGATCTGTCGTTGAATCGAGACCACTGGCAAGTCGACCGCCATGAGCACCAGCACCTCAAGCCGCTTCATGACATCTTCGGTGCTGTTAGCGTGAACGGTCGTCATCGATCCGTCATGGCCGGTGTTCATTGCTTGCAGCATGTCCAATGCTTCGCCACTTCGACATTCACCGACGATGATGCGATCCGGCCGCATCCGCAAGGCATTCTTGACAAGGTCACGAATTGTGTATTCTCCGGCACCTTCAACGTTTGCCGGTTTGCTTTCCAGGGTGACGCAGTGATCTTTCTGCAATTGTAGTTCCGTCGTGTCCTCGATCGTGATGATGCGGTCGCGGTTCGGGATGAAACTGGAAAGAACGTTGAGCATTGTGGTCTTACCAGTGCCAGTACCGCCGCTGACCAAGATATTGCGGCGGTCGATCACGCATGCACGGACAAATCGAGCCGCCGCGGTGGTGATACTGTTCAATTCGATCAAATGGTCGATCGAGAAACGGAACGCCGGAAACTTCCGAATCGTCAAACACGGGCCTTGAATAGCCAGCGGAGGGATAATCGCATTCACGCGAGACCCATCGGCCAGCCGCGCATCAACCAGTGGCTGACTCTTGTCGATCCGACGTCCCACTTGGGCGACAATGCGTTCGATGATTGACTCAGTGACCTTGTCCGAAATGAATCGGCGGCCAGATAACTCCAAAACACCATCACGCTCGACATAGATTTGGTCGCTCTTGACGACCATGATTTCGCTAATCGTTGGGGCCCGTAGTAAATCTTGCAGCGGACCGAAACCAAAGACCGTGTCCTTTAAGTCCTTCTTCAGCGTTCGCAGAAGGATGTACCGAATCAGTTCTTTATGGAGATGGGGTCGCAGCAGCGGGTAAGTTTCGTTGAACTTTTTCTCCGACTGTTCGATCTGTGCACTTAAGTCCGGCAACGATTTCAACTCGAGCCGTTCGTAGGCGAAGTGGATCAAGTTCCGGAGTTCTGTTTCACGTTCGGGGACGAGGGTCGCGGGCACGTCGTACTCGTTGTAAGCCAACTGCGCCAGCGAATCTAACTGCGTCTTATCGCTTTCCAGGATGAGTTGGTTTGTCAGCAGATCGCGAAGCACCAGGCCGATGACTTCCTCTAAGAGCGGTTCGTTCTCGTCGCCAAAGAGGTTGATTTCACGGCAGACATCTTCGATGTTCCGCTCCAACATCAAGATGCTCTCTTCGTCACCCAGCCGGTTGCTTTCGAGTTCGTAAAGATCGAAGCGCTCGAGCAACTTGCGGTGAACCTTTAGCTCCAGCCCTGCCATTGTCGATCGAAGGTGAGCTTCAACCTCAGCCCGCCCGATGGCTGTGACCTTTTCGGCTTCGAATGTCAGCGTGAAAGGCCAAATGCGAACGGTCTCACCCGCCGAAAATGTAATGCTGTCGCCACCAAGCACCTCGGTCGAACCGACCATGCAACTATTCAGCCCAAGATTTTCGAGCGACAACGAACCGTTGTCTTGCCGCACCACAGCTTGATACTTTGAGACCAGCGGACTCTGCAAGCAGATCGTGTTTTCTGGGTCACGGCCGATTCCGATTTCGGAGTCTTCCGTTTCTAGCTGATGCCGACGGCTTTCGTTGACCTTGTTGTACCAGATCTTCACTCGGCAGCCTCCTCGGCAGAGTGCAGGAGCAATTGAACTCCTTGGAAGTTCGTCCGCTGCAAGACCACAAGCAGTCGCTGTGCCGCCGATTCGAGCGAGCCGTCCTTGCTCACTTTGACGCTGATGGCGATCACATTTTCGGCGCCGACAGAGAGGCCCGCAGCTTTGCTGATCTCGCGGCGTCCCTTGCGATTTCCGAGCGCCAGAATTCGGAATGGACCGATGATCTCGGACTGACCGGCCGTGCTTTCGGGTTCGTCAGAATTCGCCAACGCTGGCTGAGCGATAAAATCGGGAATGCGGAACGACACCAAATCGTCAGGATTCACATGTGCTGGATTGAAAGTTCGCGAGTCGACTGGCAACCAAATAACACGTCTGGTTTTGTCGATCATTTTGTTCAGATCTTCTTTGGCGGGCGTTCGAAGATCCTGTTGCATCACGATCTCGCCGCCGAAGTACTCGCGGTTCGAGTTGAAGCCAATGACCGTATTCAGAGCGTCCCAGCGGACCGCGACCTTTTCCAGATTTCCGAGGCGATTCTTGGGAATCTCGACTTTGACGAAATCGCTCTCTTTGAACCGTTGTCCCAATTCAATGGGGGCTCCCAAGTTGTCCTTGACGGCAATCAAAGCGACGCGTTCGTAATTGTCGGCTTGCCGAACCAAGTAAAACCAATTGCAAACCGCACCGATAATCCCAAGACAGCCGGCAATCATCAGACCTTGAACGCCTTTCATGGCGACGCATCCTTAGAATTCGAAAGAAACGAAACCCGACGCGTGAGCGAGGGACACTTGAACATGTTCGGCAGAGAATTCATCACTGCGAACACGTGTGAGCGTCTCTGGCTCACGCGCCGGGTTACGATGCCAAGACGGTTTTGATTATAGCAAGAATGACAATCCAAACATCACTCGAGAAGCCCGGCTTTTCGAAATCCGAGAAGCTGCGCATCTAGCTTTAGAGGAATCAACCGCGAAAGTTTGGCGGAGTTGATCAAAGTCGGTAGAATTGAGATCGTCAAAGCCTGGCGGATTCGTCAAACGCGAGATCTCATCTATGCGGCCAACTCTGAAGATTATCGTCGCAATGATTGCTTCCATCTTTGCGATCACTTGCCGCGCGGACGAGACCGTCGATTTCAAGAATGACTTGATCCCGCTATTCACCAAATACGGTTGCAATTCCGGTGCGTGTCACGGATCAGCTATTGGCCGTGCTGGCTTTAAGCTGTCACTTTACGGCAGCAATGCCGAGGCTGACTACGTCGCTATCGTTCAACAAGTCAATGGCCGCCGGGTCAATCTTTCCAAGCCAGACAAGAGCCTGCTGGTACTGAAGCCTGCCGAGTTCGTTGAGCATGGCGGTGGATCCGTTTTCGATATCGACAGCGAGGCTGCGAAGTTGCTGCTCCGATGGATTCGGTCGGGAGTACCGAGCCACTCGGAACGAAAACTCGCCAGTGTCGAGATCTCCCCGAAGCGTCGTGTCACTCGATCAATGGATCAACCGATTCCACTGAAGACCATCGCCAAGTACGCGGATGGCGCGACCCGCGATGTGACTCGCTGGACGATCTTTAAGGCCGAGGATTCGTCGTCCGTCGCGATCATCGACAAGGACGCGGCAGGGCAATTCGCCTTGCCGCAACGGCGCGGCCGACACATTGTTGTGGCTCGTTTCTTGAGCGAAGTCGCGCCCATTGAAATCGTCGTCCCGCTGTCCGATTCCGAAGCAAACCTGGCTGACGAAGTTCGCGAAAACTTCATCGACACTGAAGTTCTCAAAACACTTGATGAACTGGGTTTGAAGCCTTCACCGATGATTGACGATGCTTTGTATCTAAGAAGAGTAACGCTTGATCTGACGGGACGATTGCCGTTGAAGGAAGACGCCAGTTCGCTTGTTCAAACGCGTTCGATGAATCGTGAAGCCTTGATCGACAAGCTGTCCAAATCAGACGGTTTCACCGAGTACTGGACGTTTCAGTTGGCCAAGCTGCTACGGCTGCGGCCTCAGATCAACGATGGCCAGGGAGCGGCAACGTACCATCGTTGGCTGTCAAAACAGATTCGAGATGGTGTCAGCTATCGAAACATCGCCCGCCAGTTGATCTTGGCAACAGGCGACTCGCACGAGCACGGGCCTGCGAACTTCTATCGCACTGTCAATGGGGCTCGCCCGCAGGCCGAATTCGTTAGCGAGTTGTTTATGGGAAGCCGATTGCGTTGTGCGAATTGTCATAACCACCCGTTGGATCGGTGGACGCAGGATGACTATCACGGATTGGCGGCGATCTTTGCGACGGTCGAAAGCGGACGTGTCATTAAAGATAAACCCAGTGGCATCGTCATTCACCCGAGAACTTTGGTAGCAGCAACGCCAAGAATTCCAGGTGAGAAGTTCGTGCAAGCCACGCAAGTAAGGCAAACGCTTGCTGACTGGTTGACAGATGCTTCGAATCCGCACTTTGCCAAGGCGATTGTGAATCGACTGTGGAAACAAATGATGGGCCGCGGTCTGGTCGAACCGGTTGACGATTTCAGGGCAACCAATCCAGCAACGCACCCGAAACTTTTGAATCAGTTGGCGGACGACTTCATTGCCAACGGCTATAGCTTGCGGCACACCCTGAAAGTCATCGCCAGCAGCACAGCGTATGCTCGCAGTGCCAATGCAACGGCTGAGAATAAAGATGACACGCGTTTCTACTCGCACGCCATGCGCAGGCGGTTAGAGCCCGAAGTCTTGGCGGACGCGATCTCGGACGTGATGGGCATTCCTGCGAAATACGGTGACGAGCCGGCTGGCACGCGAGCCGTTTCGTTGATTGATCCAAAGACGCCATCCCGCACGCTCGACGTTTTAGGCCGTTGCGATCGCGCCGAATCTTGTGAAAGCACGACAGCAGCGATTGGCGGCCTGCCACAAAACTTGCACTTATTCAATGGGCCGATTTTAAATGCCCGCATCTCGATGAAGGGTGGTCGGCTAAGTCGTTTGATCAAGGCGCGGACGTCATCTGCAGACATCATTCGCGACTTCTATCTGGCGGCGTTCAGTCGAGCGCCAAATGCGGAAGAGAAGCAGTATTGGGACAAACAACTTGCGGCATCAGATTGATCAACAGCAATTCTTGGAAGACTTTGTTTGGGGCCTTTTGAGTAGCCAGGAGTTTGTGACAAACCATTGACGGAACATAGTCCCGTTTCTTCGTTTAACCCATAGCCGCAGGCGAGGCTGTCTGGCATGCTCCTCGCCTGTGGCTACGGGTTAAACGACAGCTCATCGAGCTTGTGACTTTTTGTGGTCCTGCGACTCCGTTCGCGGGACGTCCTGCGAGCGGAGTCGCAGGACCACAATCCCTCGGGCATTTTGAGGAATTACTTGGGAAATCCGATGAAGACTCAAAGATGTGACGGCGTCACGCGTCGTGATTTAATTCGGATCGGCGGCCTTTCCGCTTTGGGAATCGGGCTTGGCGATTTCTTTCGAATGCAGCGTGCGGTCGCCGATTCGAAAGGATCAGTCGATGCAAAAGCGAAGTCGTGTATTCTGATTTGGCTGGACGGCGGACCGACTCATCTTGAGACATTTGATCCTAAGCCCGATGCTCCGGCCGAAGTTCGCGGTCCATTGGGATCGGTGGCGACGAAGGTTAACGGTGTTCGTATTAACGAGTACATGCCGCGAACGGCGGCCTCGATGAATGATGTGGCCCTTGTTCGTTCAATGACATCGCCATTGGGCGAACATAGTTTTGGCTCGCATTATTTGTTGACTGGTTACCGGCCGTCGGCGGCGTTGGAGTATCCGTCGTTTGGCTCGACGTTGGCTCATGCACGCAGTCACTCTGTGGTGTTGCCACCGAACATCGCTGTTCCTCGCTTCAGCAAATCGGTGACTGGCAACGGCTTCTTGCCGTCATCAACGGCTCCCTTTGCTGTTGGCGGCATACCTGATCGGCCCGACTTCAAAGTTCGTGACCTCGACTTTTATAAGGGACTGGATCTAACACGTCTGGATCGACGCAGAAAAATCGTCAACGCGTTTGACCAGTTCGCTCGAGCCAAAGACGCGGCCGCGACGACAGCGACGGATTCTGATCTCGAGCGTGCCTATAACTTGATCGCGTCGAAAGAGGCGAAGGCCGCTTTTAAGTTGTCGGAAGAACCTACGAACATTCGCAATTTGTATGGACGAACGGGGGCCAACTCGGTCGGACAAAGTTGTCTGTTGGCTCGAAGATTGGTTGAACGCGGAGTTACCTTCGTGACCGTTAACAGCGTTGGCTGGGACACTCACCAAGACCTGAATCAGCTCAAACAGCGATTTCCCAACGACCGAAACGCGCATTTGCCGGCGCTCGATCGAGCCATCAGTGGCTTGATCACTGACTTGTCGCAGCGAGGCATGCTCGACTCAACGCTGATCGTTGTCATGGGCGAGTTCGGACGGACGCCAAAGATCAACGCTCGAGGCGGCCGCGATCATTGGCCGAATTGTTTCAGTGTCGCACTGGCCGGCGGCGGCATTCGTGGTGGGCAAGTCGTCGGTATCAGCGACTCACTTGGCGAGCGTCCCAAGGACAATCCCGTCACACCGTCGGACTTGGCAGCGACAATCTACACTTTGCTGGGCATCGACCCGGCCAGCGAACTTCACACTTCTGACGGTCGGCCAATCCGAGTGACACCGGATGGTGCCCGAGTTGTCAAAGAGTTGTTGTCATAGCTCGAACAAATCAATGAACAGAATCCTTAAAGTCAGCTCATTGTGTTTGGTGTTCGAGTTGTGTTTTGCGGTCTTTGTGTCGGCAGCTAAACCACCAATCACTGCCGTTGCATTTGCTCCCGATGGCAAGTCAGTGGTTGCTGTCAGCCAATCGGGATTGCAACAATTCAAGTGGCCCGGCCTTCAGTCGCAGAGAAAGATCCAAACGAAATCTTCCAATCTGCATTGCGTCACATTTGCTCCCGATGGCAAGTTCGTCGCTGTTGGCGGTGGTGACCCATCCGAAAGTGGCAGCGTCGAATTGTTCTTGTGGCCCAGTGGAAAGCCCCTCCGACAACTTTCCACCCATGACGATTCAGTCCGATCCATTGTTTGGATCGACGAGTCAAAGCTGTTCTCGGCGAGCATCGATCGCACGATCAAACTGTGGGAGCTTGTCAGCTCTGAGTCGAACAC
>PBMZ01000146.1 GCA_002722955.1 Planctomycetaceae bacterium
AGACTTTCCGGTAACTAACTCCTCTTGCTTCATAAGCAGCAACTATCCGCTTTCGAAGATCCATCGACAGTGGGCCCATGATTTCTCCTTCAGGAAAAACCGCCCTCTACCACAAACCCTGGGAACAGATAAAGGTAAGTTGCTCTAATTAGCGCTAATCTTCGCTAATGAAGATGAGTGCGACTCTTGATTAGTGACAATTAGCGTTGATTAGTGTTTCAAACCTCTTCCTTTCCCCGGCCAAAGTAAATGGCCAAACGATCTTCACTCTGTGGTTTAGAAGCTTTGCTGACAACAAAAACAAGAAAGGCGGACAAAGTGAAGGCATACACAAATGGATGCAGCAAGATGTAGTCGTCGAACGGCCGGTAGCGGTTGCAGTAAACAAACATCACGGCGCCTCCAATAAGTCCGGCCAAGACACCGGCGCCCGTTGCGCGTTTCCAATACAGCGTGGCAATCCCTGGCCAGAACAGCGACGAGACACTGCCACCCACGCAATAGATCACCAGCGGTTGCAAAAACGGCGGCTCTTCCCAAGCCAGACAAAGAACAAAGACGCCGACTCCGCCAGTTACCAAGTAGCTAAGCCGCTTGGTCATTTTCTCCGAGATATTCGGCATCCACGTCTTTTGAACCAAATCGCGCACCACCGTGGCACTGATCACCAGCAAGCCCGAATCAACGGTCGACATCACGGCCGCGAATGGCGCTGCAATCAGCATGCCCGCCAAGATCGGTGGCGCGACTCGTTTGGCCAACTCCGGAACTGCTTGATCTGATTGATCCGGAGCCAAACCTAAATCCAAACTGTGTGCGCAATTCATCGTGATCAGGCTGCTGCCATACATCAGCAAAAAGTAAGGCCCCAAAATCAACAGGGCTCGCCTTAAAGCCTGAGTATCTTTAAATGCCAGCATTCGTGGAACGGTCGTTGGCATCATCACCGAGCCCAACGAACGTAGCATGAACATCGAGATGCCAATGCTAAATGGTAGCCACGGATCCGACAGTGGCGAGCTTCCCGGTTTCGGCGTGTTCTCTGAACCATCAGCCGCTGGCTTGTTGAACAGATCTTTCTTGATCTTTTCCGGTCCGGGGCCGTAGAGATACGCGTGCTTTGTTTGTGGCACGCCCTTGGCTTCAGCCGCCGGGTCGACTCGTTGAGACAACTCGGCAGTCGCTTGCTCCAAACCGCCAACGGCGTTCAAGGCCATTGGCACCAGCATTACAATGCCGATGATCATCACAATGCCCTGCATCGTGTCTGTCCACGCGACGGCTCGGAAGCCGCCATACGTTGTGTAGGCGACAACAGACAGCGCGAACAGCAGCAGGCCCATCTCGTAACTGGTTTCCAACATACTTTGCAGGATCTTGCCACCAGCAACGAATTGGGCCATCAGATAGACCGACGTCACAAACACAATGACGCACGCATAGGCCACTCCAACGGCGTTGCTTTGATAGCGGTCTCGTAGCAAGTCGACCAAAGTCAACGCGCCCGTTTGTCGAGCCAACCGATTGATACGTTTGCCGACGATGCCAATCCCCACCAAAGCCGTCACGGTCGAGCCACTTACCCACAGGGCCATGGACCAGCCGTAAGAATACACAAGCGACGGGTAACCCAAGAACGACCCACCGCTGGCGAGTGTTGCCACCCAAGACATGGCCAGCACCCATGCACCGAAGCTTCGGCCGCCAACATAGTACTCGGATTCGAACTGTGCATTTTTCTGATAACGGTGTGCCACGATGGCAATGACGAAGACACCCACCATGTAGCCAAAGAATGGAATCAACACGTTCCAATCGCGCTGGGCGATCGTATACCAGGCAGCTTCAGAATCAGCGGCAAGTAGCGAGCAAGGCATGTCTTGTTCTTAGTAGTCGAGAAATCGAAGACATGTACCTTACCGGTGTGTGCGCCGTTTTACGAGTTGGCGGCAAGAGTGAATCTCAGAGTCTACCGCTTCGGAAGATGCCATAGACCAGCCAACCGCCAAGCAAACTCGATAACACAAACGCCGGCGCACTAATCCACAAGGTGTTGATATCGTCCGTTGGTAGAATCCAGGCCGAGGCCAGAATCAGCGAAGACAACACCAAGCTGACAACGATGCGGTTACTGGAACGATCCAGTTCTGTAATCAAGCGGTCGAGACGGCGGTGCTCTAACTGAATCTTTAAGTCGTCTTTGCTGAGCTTATCCAGCGTCTGCCCGACTTGCACGGGAATGCGGTGTGCCAATCGTGCAAATAGCTTCAATTCCGCGGCGACTCGAGCAGAGATGTTTTTCGGGTTCAAGCGATCTCGGACAACGTGCTCGACAAACGGCGTCAAGATTTCGGCAAGATTGAATTCCGGATCCAACTCACGACCGACGCCCTCTAACGTGACGAGGGCTCGAATCAGCAGCATCAAGTCACCGGGGCAACGGATACCGTGGGTCGAAAGAATGTTGACAAAGTCGCTCAACATTCCGCCGACGTTTAGTCGGTCAAGCGAGAGGCCGTAGTAAGACTCGATGAAGTCGCGCACATCGGCTCGCAGCAGTGGCGCGTCGATGGGTCGGTTAGGCGTTCCGATGCTTTGAACTAGCTCAACAACCGAAGAGACGTCTTTGCGGTTCACAGCGACGAAGAGATCGATCAGCTCTTCACGCTGCACGTCTTCCAGCATGCCGACCATGCCATAATCGAGAAGACACAGCGAACCATCCGCCATCAAGCGGATGTTGCCGGGATGCGGGTCGCCATGAAACATGCCTAGTTCGAAGGCCTGCTTCATGAAGATGCAGGCTCCGTTTGCAGCGATGCTTTTCGGGGCGAGCCCCTTCTTTTCGATGTTCTCGACGGTGACTGGATCACCGTGAACGAACTCCATGGTAAGGATGGCTTCGGTCGTGTGATCCCAGAAGATTTTCGGCACGTGCAACGTCGCGTCGTTTCGAAACAATCGAGCGAACTCGTGAGCCGTGCGAGCCTCGCGCGTGTAATTCAACTCGCGGCGAATCGTGCGAGCGAAGTGGTTCACCATGCCGACGGGATCGAAGGCCGTCAATTCCGGAATGTACCGCTCGACCAAAGACGCCGCCTCGTGCATTAACGACAAGTCGCGTTCAATCTCGCGTTCGACGTTAGGCCTCCGAACCTTGACCGCGACTTCCGTTCCGTCGTGATGAATGGCCCGATGCACTTGCCCCAACGAGCCCGCCGCGATGGGCTCCTCATCGAACTGCTTGAACAATCGATCGATGGGCGCACCGAGTTCCGCTTCGATCTGTTCGATGGCCAAAGCAGATTCGAACGGCGGTACGTGTTCTTGAAGTTTGGAAAGCTCCGCAGCAACATCCGGCGGCAAGCGATCGGTCCGCGTACTGATAACTTGCCCAAACTTGATAAACGTCGCGCCGAGGTCTTCGAACACGCGGCGCACGCGTTCGGCTCGCGTGAGTGGTTTCTCTTGCTTCTTCCGCAACAAAACGCGGCGACCCCACTGGACGTATTGCCGCAAATGCATGCGGTCGACGAGATCATCGTAACCGTAATTCAACAACACGGTGATGATTTCGCTCGAACGGCCAATGTTCCCCAGATTGCGGAGCAACCGAAGCGGCGGCGATTCCAGTGCTTGATGATCGTCAAGTGACATAGGTTGTCACCTTAGCCCTGGGATCCACCCCATTGCAAGTTCGATGTTTCCTTCGGCAAATGTTCCAAGTGCAAGCGAACGCGGCTCAATCCGTCCTTGAACATCTCGAACTCTTCGCTCAACTGCCGCAACACGCGGGCTTCCGAGCCATAGGGGTCTTGATCGAACGTGCTCGCAATGCGATACGATTCCTTGCCCTGCTGACAATAATCGAACAAATGATCCTTGCGATCCGGAGCTCGCAGCTTGGAAAGAGCCTCGGGGTACAGTCCGCTCCAAAACAACGTGAAGTCACCAATGTGCCGGTGAATTTCGCGTCGTGGACGGGAAGAACATTCTTGGGCTTCCAAAAGCATCTCGGCAACCTCCTCCAATCGGCGGCCGAGTGCATCGCGGACCCGGAAGATGGCGTCAAGCCTCGTAAATCTCACCAGCAGATCGGACAGATAGTCCGTCAGCGGTGGATCGGCGACTCCAAACTCCACCTGAAAAGTGTGTTCGGTGATCGCCGCGAACAGACGCTTTAGTGAATCGCTTCCGGTAAGTACAGGAGACATTCTGGCTCCTTTCTTTACGCCCGCGGATCAATGTATCCGCACTAAGATGTGATTTCCCGAAACAGATCTCCTTCAGATCTCTTGGTGAACGCGACCGATCGAGGTGTCACAAAGGCCCGTGGACAAACACGCGACGCGTGTGCCTCGATCCCCTCGCAAACAAAGCATTCCGGCTTTGCATCTTTGATTTTACGAGCGATCCGGATCCAAGGTCAATAAGTGTTGTAAATACTTTTGATTAAATAGTTTACGCCGATTGGTCGTGTTGTGATGGTTGCGGTTACTGGACTGAGTGGGTAGAAGCCCGGCTTCTTGAAGAAGCCGGGCTTCTCTATCGTCAATTACCTTACCATATTGATGTGAAATGAGTTGTGACGAATCACGTGTCCGCCAACACCGCTAAATCGGGCTGAATACGCCTCATTCCTTCCTCGATACTGATCTGCGGATCGTAACCAAAGTCTCGGCGAGCTTTCTCGACGCTGTAGTAGTGCGAGCTGCTCAGTTGTGCGGCCAAGAATCGCGTCATAGGCGGCTCGCCCGGGAGTCGCAAGATTTTGTAGACGGTTTCGCAACACGCGCCGATTCGGTGAGCACCTTGGGCTGAGATTTTACGACGTATGGGAGCCATTCCAGCTAAGACCAGCAACTGATCAACCCACGACCACAGGTTGACGGGTTCGGGCTCGTTGATGAAGTAGGCTTGGCCACCAACTGGAGAGTCCGCAGTTAATGCGTCGGCGGCCTTGAGGTGTGCGGCAGCTGCGTTCTCGACATAGGACATTGAGATCAGATTGTTGCCATCGCCGACTCGCAACAACCGGCGGCTTTTCGCGCGGCGGACCAATCTTGGGATGAGGTGATTGTCGCGAGGGCCCCAAATCAGATGAGGCCGAAGCGAACATGTGGCTAGCCCCGATTCGCCGTTGGCTTTAAGCACAGCTTCTTCGGCCAATCGTTTCGTGTGCGGATAATGGCAAAGGTAACTGTCAGGATAAGCGATACTCTCGTCCGCTCCCAAGTGTTCTCGCCCGTCATAGATTACGCTTGGCGAACTGGTGTAAATCAACTTGCTTGCAACCGCCTTTTGGCAAGCTTCGATCACATTCAATGTTCCCACAGTGTTGATACTGTGAAACTTGTCCCACGAACCCCAGATACCGGGCACGGCGGCGACATGGAAAACCGCCTCGCGGTCTTGGCAAGCCGCTTCGACCAACGCCGCATCGCGCACATCACCTCGCACAACCTCGACACCAAGTTCTCCAAGCCGAGGATACTCGCCGCGACACAACACGCGCACGTCGTCACCTCGCGCGACTAGTTGCTCGGTGATGTACAGTCCCAAGAATCCACCGCCACCGGTGACCAATGCCTTCATCGCTGACTCGCTTGTAATTGCTGTTCGGCCCAAGGAGCCAGTTTTTCTCGGAAGATCTTCACGTTGTGGCGGATGTCGACGGGGAGGCTTTGATGGAACAGGACGTGTTGAATTGATTGCGTCAATTCGTTGGCGCGAGCCAGTTCGAGTAGCTCGGCTTCGAACTTTTCTCTTTCGTTATTGTCCGATGGAAACTTGCCTTCTTCGGGCTCCACGATGATGACGGGAGTTTGCTTCGGTTTCGAGCCAACGCCGACAAGTGCCGAGCGAAACACTCGTGGGTGTTCATTGAAGATGGCTTCACAGCGAATCGTAAACAGCCGCCCATCGGAAGTCTCGACGATGTGAGCTTTCCGGCCGCAGAACCAAAGGCGGCCTCGCTCATCCAAGTAGCCAGTGTCCCCCATTCGATGCCAAAAGCCGTCGCCGTCGGGGATCTTGGCAAGTGCCGTTGCCTCAGCGCGGCGATAGTATTCTCGCGTCGTCGATGGTGCCTGAACGATGACCTCGCCGATCTTGCCAACGGGCAGTTCGACAGCTTCGTTGATCGACTTGAGAGGAGAGTCGTTGATCTCGATGATACGTATTTTTACATGTGGAAATGCGTTGCCCACACATGTACCGGCACCAACTCTGGATTTCGCGGCCGTCTCGCCCAAGACTTGTAAACTTGATATCGAAGCGACTGGCAAAGACTCGGTTGCGCCATACGGTGTGTGCATTGCTGCCGTTGTATTCGAGAACGCGGACTGCATTCTGTCCAACACGTGAATAGGTACAGGAGCGCCGGCGGAAAGAACGCGTCTAAGAGAGTCATGGATCGTGATACCACTCGCCTCGCAATGCCGGCCAACACGATTCCAGATCGCCGGTGATCCAAACGCCTGAGTGACCCCTTGATCACAAATCGCTTCCAGGATCTTGTCGGGATCGACGTCCGCAGGTCGAGTCGGATTCATGTCCGGAATGACCGTGGTGACACCCATGGCGGAATTGAACAGCGCGAACAATGGAAAGCCTGAAAGATCGACGCCACCCGGTTCGATCCCGTAAAACTCCTGCAGCAAGTCGACTTGAGCGTTGAACATCCCGTGTTCGTAGGCAACACCTTTGGGCGGCCCCGTGCTACCGCTGGTGAAGATGATAGCGGCCAAATCTCGAGATTCTCGCCGCGGTGATTCGAACTTCGAGTATTCCTTTCCGCGCAACTGCTGGTAATTCAAACCGCCCCAGAAAAATCGTCGGCCGACGGTAACGTTGAGTTTTGCGGAGTCGAATCTCCGCCGATTCAATATCCGTACCAAATGCACAATTGGGATCGCGACAAAGCCATGCGGCTCGACTTCTTCCAAGCAACGGAAAATGTTCGAGCGTCCCATGCCCGGATCGATCAGAACACACACGGCCCCGGTCTTGAAGATCGCGAACGTCAGTGCGATGAACTCTAAACCTGGCGGAACCATTAAGACGAGCCGCGTGCCAGGTCCAACTCCCATCTGAGTTAGACCGTGAGCCAGCCGATCGCTTTCCTGATCAAGCTGCTCGAACGTAAACTGCCGATACTTGGCGCGGCCGGAAGCATCGCGTCCATCAGGAGCCACCACAGCCTTTTGATCGGGCCGCTCTGCCGCGGTGACTCGTAAGCGGTCGGCAATGTTTTGAGATTTTTCTGATTGGGACATAACCATCCCATCATGACTTCAACGGCGGGACATTCAACAGAAAGCACACCTTCATGAAACAACTTGAAAATAAAATCGCGTTGGTGACAGGAGCGGGACGTGGCATCGGGCGAGCGATCGCAGTTGACTATGCCGCTGAGGGAGCACGGGTTGCCGTGACAGCTCGAAGTGAAAACGAACTGACTGAATTGGTTGAAGAAATCACAAGCAGCGGTGGCGTGGCCGTTGCCTTCGTCGCCGATCTAAGCGACCGCAACGTTCCAGCTCAATTGGTTGCCGACGTGAAAGCCAAGATGGGTGGCACTATCGAGATTCTGGTCAACAATGCGGGCGTTGGAAGTAGCCTGAATCCCAAACCGATCATCGACTTCGACGATGATTTCTGGGACTTGCAAATGATGGTCAATCTGACCGCACCGTATCTGCTTACGAAGGCCACGATGCAAGACATGCTGGATGCCAAGTGGGGCCGCATTATCACGATTGCTTCGATTAATAGTCGACGGGCGAGTTTGCATGGAGCCGGTTATTCGGCCAGTAAGCACGGAGTCTTGGGCTTCATGAGAACGTTGGCTACCGAGATCGCTGGCACTGGAGTTACGGCGAATTGCATCTGTCCCGGACCGGTGAAAACGCTGCTTAATGACAAGCGAGTCGCTTACGACGCTGAACGACTGGGACGCGACTTTGAAGAGCACGAGAAATCAATGACACTTATCGGCGGAAGATTGATTCCGGAGGACATCTCGCCCATGGCCGTTTATCTGGCCAGCGACATCGCTGATATGATCACGGGGCAGGCTTACAACATTGACGGTGGAATCTGCATGGCGTGAGACGGATTGGCAATCCGTCTTACGGGATGGGGCGGATTTTGAACTCGTAGGCTGAAAACTCGTAGCAGGTGCGGGTTGGGAACGATTGGCGCAGCTGCTTGACATCGAATTCCTCGAAGTACCGAACGTAAAGAACTTCGGCGTCGAGGCTGGGGTCGTTGACGACGAAATCAATGTGACGGTCGGCGCGGTCGGGCTTGATCACAACGATCGCAGGACGCTCGGTCACCTTGCGTTCGATGAGGTCGTGAAAACGTTGATACTTCAGCCGAGGGAAGGCCAACTGGCTGACGCCAGCGTCCAGCCTGGATGAGCTCCAGAACGGCTCGACCGTCACAAACGTGATGAGCAATGATGACGCCACCAAGGCCATCCACAAACCTCGCATGCGAGGGCGGTCATCGCTCGACCAATTCTGAAACAAGACTTCGGTCGCTCGAGCGAACAGCAGCAGCAGCAGGGGCACGGACTCGAACACGTAGTGGAAGTTCATAATGCCGTCATACCAATACGGCACGTGTGCCACATGGAGCGAGACGATTGCAGCCATGATCAACCACCAGCGTGAGCTATCGTGGCGAGTGAAAACGAAGATCATCGCGCCGATAACAAGCGGGACCAAACCAAGCGACCATTGACTACTGGCGATGAGCCGGTTTCTCACGTTGTGAGCTGCTAGTGATGGCGTTAGGTTTTTAGCCCAGCGATCGTAATTCTCCAGCACACGGTCACCAGCAATGGCCTCGCCACGAGGGACGTTATCGAAGCCGTACATATGCCGAGGCGTGTAGATGTCCGTATACAGTTGGTAAGGCAATTGGAACGCATTGCCAGTCACCGCGTGATTTTGGATGCCCATCGTCGTCCAACCAATGATCAATGGCAGGCCCAGTCCGACGAGTGCGCGGATTCGGTACGTCTTGGCGTATTCCGTTGGAAGCCGAAACAACAACCAGGCAATCCAGATGCCGAATGGAAGACCGATGCCAGCAGCCGTCATTGGTCGACAGAGCATCGCAAATGACAAGCCGCAACCAGCCAAGATCGCATGTCGGAGTTGCTGAGTGCGCAGGAAACTCAAGAACATCCACACGAAAATCATCAGCGAAACGACCGTCGGCTGATGCGCAAGCAATAGATTGCTAAACAAGCCCATCGCAGGCGAGAGAGCCGTTAGCATGCCCGCCAAGAAACCAGCGGCGTTACCGCTGAGTTCTCTCCCAATGCAAAACACAAACGTCGCGGTTAACGCTCCGGCAAGCCAGTGCCCCAGATAAGGATTTCCAGCCTTCAAGAAACCGGCTATCCAAAGCCCCGTTCCCAATGGGTAGCGACTGGCAAACTGCCCTTCGTTCAAGACATGCATCTGATCAAACCAACGCGGTTCGTCCGGATGGCTTGGATAGGAAAGGCGTCCGGCCAGCAAAGTCTTGGCTTGGAACAAGTAGCTGTATTCGTCGTGGTAAGCGGGCGGGAGATCGCCCAGTAGCTGGTCCGAGTTTTCGGCAACGGATTGATTGGCTATTCCGATGCTTGTTGCGAGCGACGTGCAGAAAACGATGCTACCAAGAATCCACTGCGACTTTCGATTCGGTGCGGTTTCGGACGAACCCACGAATGTTAACTGAAGCGAAGTCAACAACCGATGCGTGAAGCTTTGCCGTTTGCGAGCCGGCGCGCGACGCAGCCAACAAAAGGGTAGAGCCAGCAACAGAATCAGTGGCCAAGTGGTGTCAGCGTTAAAGTCAGTGGCAAAAGCAAACACGCGGTTTTGGGCATCAGCCGTCGATTGCCAGCGACTCCATTCAGCGGGCACGACGATTGCGAGGACAACGAGCAACGCAACCAGTTGGGCCAGGAGAATCCGTCGTTGCATGGAATCGCTCGACCCCTACACATGGTAACCCGAAGCGTTTCTGGAGTGCGGCGATTCATCGCCGCTTTCGTTGTTGCGAAGGGTTGTGGTCCTGCGACTCCGCTCGCGGGACGTCCCGCGAACGGAGTCGCGGAACCACAAAAGGTCACAGCCCCGAAGCGTGAGCGAGGGATTCGTCAAGCTTGCCGCGCCACCTACGAAAAATCGTCTGGATTCCCAAACAAACCACCACCGGTATTGCCCGTGCCTCCTTTGAGGGGCCCCTTACGTTTTCGTACGTAAGCTTCGCCGGCGCTGGGAGCCAAATCTTCGTCCGACGGTGGCTTTTCGTCTTTTTCCGACTTGGGACGTTCCTTGAGTGCCTTAACAGATAGCGCGATGCGTCGTCGGCCTTCGTCGATATCGAGTACCTTGACATCGACCGTCTGTCCGATGCTGAGCACATCTTCCACGCGTTTGATGCGGCGGTACTCAAGTTCGCTGATGTGCACCATTCCCTCAACGCCCGATTGCAGCTCGACGAAAGCTCCATAGTCCATGATACGGGTGACTTTGCCTGTCACCTGCGCACCGACTTGGAAGTTCTCCATGGCGGTGGCCCACGGGTGTTGCGTGAGCTGTTTCATGCCAAGGCTGATCTTCTTCTGCTCGCCATCGAGCTTTAGGACTTTGACCTGAACGTCTTGGCCTTCTTGAATGACTTCTGAAGGATGATTGATTCGTAGCCAGCTGATTTCGCCAATGTGCAAGAAACCATCGATGCCGCCGAGATCAATGAATGCTCCGTAGTCTTTGATAGTTTTCACTTTGCCTGGAAGTTCCGCACCTTCCTGCAACGTGCTCCAAATGTGAGCCTCGGCTTCTTTGCGCTGTTCTTCTAAGAACGCACGGCGACTGACAACGATGTTGCGTCGCTTGCGATTGACTTCGGTGATTTGCACCGTGAGCTTTTGACCGACGTAAGGTTCGAGGTTCTCGACATATCGCGTGTCAATTTGACCTGCGGGCAAGAAACCACGTAGACCGCCAACAGAAACTTCCAGCCCGCCCTTGTTCGCTTTCGAAACCATGACGTCCACGACGTCACCTGAAACAATCGAGTCCCAGTTGCCGCCGACCGACTGCTTGCCAGTAGGCAAGTTGACCGTGATCAAGCCGTCTGCTTTGTTGTATTTGCCGACGACAATATCGATCTCCTGTCCGACCTGCGGCTGTTTATCGGTTGTGAACTGTCGGAGTTGCAACACACCGGGTTCTCGAAAGCCCAAGTCGACAAAGACGTCGTCACCATGAATCGATTGGACTTGAACTTTCATCCGAGTCCCGCGGGGTGGCGGTTCATCGGCCGAGGCATCGGTTGATTCTTCGCCTTCGGGATCGGCCAAGATATTCGCGGCTTTGGCCTCATCGCTGGCCAGCATCGCGTTGATCTCGTCTTCGAGATCGGCGTCGAGTGCGACATCCTTGGCTCTGGGGATTTCCGCGGGGCCCGAGCGTTGTGGCGGGCCAACGGGTACGGCGACACCAGCAACAATCTCGACCTCTTGAGTCGGTTGAGGAGCCTCCGATGATGCCGCGACGATTTGGGTGGGAACGGGCCGCAATTGACCAGCGTCGGTGCTCGGATTCAACGCCACTTTTGGACGAGCTTCGGATGACTCTACGTTCGATGTGGCCGGCGATTCCGTTTCCGGAGCGGTAGCCTCAGGCGTCTCGTTTGCCGCCGTCTCGACAGAGCCTGTCTCGGTGGATTCTTGGTCGGAAACCGTGCTGGTTTGTTGATCAGGGTTCATGAACAATTTGTCCTTGTCCGCAAAAGCAAAACTTCGCGAAACAGGGTAGAAAAGCCCGCCGTAATTGACAAGCTTTGTTACTTTTCGGCGACTACCTTCGCTTTCACACAGCGAAAGCCGATGGCGTCACTCTTTGCATTTTCGTCAACAGGGACTCTTGTCCCACTCTGCAAGTACGTGTAGTTGTCGCGCCACGAGCCGCCTCGAATGATCCTCTTGCCGTTCTTCAATTTTACGTCGAGGGCCGTGCCGTCGTTTGGAGCCTTTTCGTAGGAGTCCTTCCATGTGTCGGCAACGAACTCCCACAAGTAGCCGTGCATGTCGTAAAGCCCCCACGGATTCGGCTTCAACGCACCGACGGGGGGATCGTTTCCAGCGGCGTTGCCAGTATGCCAACCGTACGCATCCAGAATGGTTGCCTTCTTGCCTTCGTCACCATCCTTTTGAGCTTTGTCACCGAAGCTATAGGCCGTCTTCGTTCCCGCGCGGCAGCAGTATTCCCATTCTGCTTCGGATGGCAACCGAATGACTTCGTCGTCTTTGATCAGCTTGACTTCCCTCATCATCGTCGTGATCTTTTCGCAGAACGTGACGACTTCGCGATAGGTAAACATCTCGGCCGAGTTCCTCGGTCCCTTCCATCGGCTGGGGGTCGAACCAGCGACGGCTTCATACAAGTTCTGAGGGATCTCGTACTTGGCTATCGAAAAGTTGTACTCGAACGTCACCTTATGGACTGGTTGCTGCGTTTCATGTTGCTTCGACCCCATTTCGAACGACTTGGGGAACTTGCCTTTGCCCGGAGTGATCTCGACGAACTCGGAAGCGAACGTCTTCAGCAACTGCTCGCGAGTGGGTTTGGCCATGTCATCACCCTTCTTGTCTTCAGCTCGAGTCATCGCAGAGCTGCCCCAAACCAACATCGCGACCATCACGAACTGAAAACAGTGCGAACAACTGGTAAACTGAATTGCTGTAATTCGTGACATCGCTGCTCCCCTTAGAATGCGGTTGTTTTAGGTACTATCTATCGAACTTGTGCAGGATTCGCAACGAATTGCGACCAGCTAACACCGTTTAACCCGTAGCCGTAGGCGAGGATGTCTCGTGTTTTCTCTCCTACGGCCACGGGTTAAACGAGCCCGAACAAAACTAAAGACAACTCGGCTGATCTTAGAGCCGGCCATTCATGATCCAAGTACAGAATCTCAGTTACTGTTATCCTGGCGGCCAGCGAGCCTTGGAAGACATTTCGTTTTTCGTCGATCCAGGCGAGCGCGTTGGATTGGTCGGGCCAAGCGGCGCGGGCAAGTCGACGTTGCTAATGCACTTGAACGGGCTCTTGCCAGAGAAGCACTCTCAACTCAACGGAGAAGCACCGATCCACATTGGCGAGCTCTCCGTGTCCAAGCCAAATCTTAATGAGATACGCCGCCGCGTTGGCTTTCTATTTCAAGACCCGGACGACCAATTGTTCTGCCCGACGGTTCGAGATGACGTCGCCTTCGGGCCGCTGAACGCAGGCGTTGCCATCGAAGAAGTGCAACAACGCATCGAGCGCTGTCTTCGCGCGGTCGACTTGGAAGGCTACGAGCATCGCAGCACGCTGCAACTAAGCGTGGGCGAGAGAAAGCGAGTCTGCTTGGCCGGCGTGTTGGCATGCGAGCCCGATGTGCTGGCCTTAGATGAACCATCCAGCAATCTGGACCCCCGAGCACGAAGACAACTGCTCGATAACCTATCGGGATTCGCGGGAACACAGATCGTCGCAACGCACGATTTAGATCTTGTCGTCGAACATTGCCAGCGAGTCCTTGTCATTGACCAAGGAAGATTGCAAGCCGACGGACCCGTTCGCGAAGTGCTCACCGACGAAGTGCTTTTGCAACGACACGGTTTAGAAGTACCGCTCAGATTGAAGCTAATGTAGTCAATCTTTGAAGAGGAATGTCCAATGTCGAACAAGGAATTTCCAAGTAAGAAGTAGGAAGTCAGCAACCACTCTTACTTCAACTTTGGACATTCGTTGTTCGACATTCAAGTCCTTACACCAACGGCAGTGCTTGCCCATCACAGATCGAGAACGGGCGTCCCAGAACATCGTGCAGTTCGGCTCGCGGCGAGATTCCCAGTGCCCTGAAGATGGTGGCGTGCACATCGGCCGGACCACAAGGTTTGGCTTTCGGAAACGCGCCTTTGCTGTCGCTGCTTCCGTAGACTTGGCCACCTTGAATACCACCGCCTGCCATGACGATCGAGTAAGCATTCGGGTAATGGTCTCGCCCTGCACTTCCGTTGATTCGAGGTGTTCGACCAAAGTCGGTCAACATCACGACCAACGTTTCGTCGAGCGTTCCGCGATCTTCCAGATCTCGCAGCAACGCCGACATGCCGCGATCGAAGACGGGCAATAGGCGATCTTTCAAGCGATTGAAGTTGTTGCTGTGAGTGTCCCACATGTCGCCAGCGCCACCGTTCAAGTCGCCCGCTGCTGCACACACTTGGACAACGGGCACGCCGGCCTCGGTCAAACGCCGAGCGAGCAGCATGCTTTGGCCGCCGATGTGGTCGCCGTATGTTGCGCGGACTTTGGGATCTTCGCGGTCCAAGTTGTACGCATTCTTGACGTCAGAACTCAGCAAGATGCTATTGGCCAAATCACGGAAATGATTGAAGCTCTCGAAATCGCTGTCTTGCCCGATGCCGCGTTCGAATGACCGCATCAATTCCGTTCGTTGAGCTGCTCGCGGGACATCCACCTCGCCAAGATTCAACACCTGTGACCCCAGCGCGCGAGACACTCCACCGTAGGCCTTTCCGCTGGGTGTGCGAATCACGATCGGGTCGTATTTGGCACCGAGCCAGCCACCGTACTCGCCAGCCTGCAAAGTGCCGTTGTCGACCATGGGATAAGGCACGCGAACCGCAGTCGGAGCACCTTTGGGAGCCTTGCGAAAGCGAGAAATCATTGCGGCCAACGAAGGCCAATCGCTGTGCATGGGAGGGATATTTCCCGCACGCGGTGGCTTGTGGCCAGTCATGTTCCAATACATGCCACGACCGTGAGCCGAATCGTCATGATGGATCGAACGGACGATGGCAAGCTTCTCGGTCTGCTGCGCCAACAGCGGAATATGTTCGCCTATTTGAATTCCCGGAGTGGCCGTCGAGATCGGATTGAAGCTACCACGAATCTCAACCGGACCATCGGGTTTGGGGTCCCAGGTCTCGTGATGACTCATGCCGCCCCACGCGTACAAGATAATGCAGCGCTTGGCCGTGCCTTCCGTAACTGCCGCAGTAACCTGATTTTGCAAGTGCAAGTAAGTTGGCAATGACAACGCACCCACACCAACCGACGTCCGTATCATCGCCCTACGAGAGATGACATCAGTCAAGAAGTTCGAGCTGTCTGATTGCATTGCAGGCTCCGCATCGTCGACTTTCACATTAACACATGCTTATTCATCAACTATCGGCAAAGCGAACGGTCGCGTCAACAGTTCTTGTCTGTCGACTTACAACCGTTAATGGGATCAGCGACTGCGGAGCTTGTCAGTCGCTCAAACCGAATGTCCCATGCAAGCATTGCAGGGCGCGATCTCCCGCGTCTGCTGACACGACGGCGCTCATGCGGATTTCGCTGGTGTTGATCATCTCGATGTTGATGTCGGTGTCCGCGAGTGCCTTGAACATCTTTTCGCCAACGCCCGTGTGGCTGCGCAGGCCGATTCCCATTACGCTCAACTTGGCGATGTCGCGATCGAAGCTCAGTTCTGTTTCACTCCATTGCTCTAAGACTTTGCCAACGATTTCGATGCAGTTGTCGAGGTGTTTGCGTAAGACTGTGAACGATAGATGAGCTTGATCACTGGTGCCAATGTTTTGCACGATCATGTCGACCATGACGCCACCGTTCGCGGCGGCTGTGAAAATCTTGGCGGCAACTCCTGGATCATCGGGCACGTTGCGGATCGTCACACGAGATTGTTCGGTGTCCAGTTGCACTTCGCTGACGACGATGTCTTCCATGCTGGCCAATCGGCGAACAATGTCAGATTGCAGGTCCTCTCTCGCTGTAGCTGCCGTTGGCGTGTCAGCATTGTCTTGGCCGATGGGAGCACAATTCGGTACTTGGTCCAAAGCGAAACCATCGTGAACCGTATTAAGCGAGGTCTCGCAATCGTCGCGATCAACTAAGACCGAGATCTTGATATCGCTGGTGGTGATCATTCCAATGCTGACACCAGAGTCCGCCAAAGCCATAAACATCTGCGCGGCCACTCCAGTGTGAGTCCGCATTCCGACGCCAACGGCGGAGACTTTCGACACGTTCGTGCCGCTTCGGACGCAGCCGCTTCCTAGTTCGTCGACGGCATCTTGCGCGGCCGTCAACGTTTCGGCTAGATCGCTTTCGGGTACTGTGAACGAAACGCCTGCGATACCGCCGGAACCGACGTCTTGGACAACCATGTCGATAGGGATCTTGCGAGCCGCCATCTTGGTGAAGATCAAGCTCATCACGCCGGGACGATCGGGGATGTCGGACAAGGTCACGCGAGCTTCGCTCTTGACCAGTGCGACACCGGTCACGACGGGCGCATCCTCTTCAGACTCGGGCGCGATCAACGTGCCCTCGCCGTCGGCGTACGATGGTCGTACTCGCAGATGCACACCGTATTTCTTGGCGAACTCTATCGACCTTGAGTGCATCACGCCAGCACCCATGCTGGCCAGTTCGAGCATTTCGTCGTAGGAAATTCGATTGGTCTTACGAGCGTTCGGAACAACGCGCGGGTCGGTGGAGAAGACACCTTCAACGTCGGTATAGATTTCACAAACGTCAGCTTCCAAAACCGCCGCCAATGCCGCTGCTGTCGTGTCGCTTCCGCCGCGGCCAAGCGTTGTGATGTTGAAGTCAGGATCGACACCCTGAAAGCCCGCGGCGATAACGATCTGACCAGAATCGAGAGCGTTCCGCATTCTTTCGGTCGAGATCTCTTGAATCCGGGCCTTGGTGTGAGACGAGTCGGTGCGAATGCCGATCTGAGCACCCGTTAAGCTGATGCCAACTTCACCCAACTCGCGAACGGCCATCGCCATCAAGGCAACGGACTCTTGCTCGCCCGTCGAGAGCAACATGTCCATCTCTCGCGCGGGCGGGTCATCGGTCATTTCAGCGGCTAACGCAACAAGCTCGTCCGTTTTCTTACCGCGAGCGCTGACGACCATGACGACTTGATTGCCTGCCCGGTGAGCCTCCACGGCTCGCCGGGCGGCGGCTTTGATCTTCTCTGCGTCGGCAACACTCGTGCCGCCGAACTTCTGGACGATAAGGGCCACGTCGGGCCTCCGACTTAAATGGGGTTCTTATGTTGAATGAATATCGTATTGTGAAAGCATCTTTGTAGCTCGACTCTCTGAGCCGAGTATTCCGCATAATGCTCGACTCAGAGAGTCAAGCTACGGTTGTGCCCGCGTCATGCTTGTATTTTAACGGCTGGCCGACAAGGCATCGCTTAATGACAGCGTGCCTTCGTAAAGGGCGCGACCGATGATGGCGCCGACGAGTTTGGGATGCTCACTGGCCACTCTTGCCAAATTGTGAACGTCGTCTGCTGTGGTGACGCCGCCCGAGGCAATCACGGGCAAGCCAAGTTCCGTCAGCCGCACCATGTCCGCGATTGTCGCTTGGTCCACGCCTTGCAACATGCCGTCGTTGGCAATGTTCGTATACACGACAGCCGCAACGTCTAGGTCTTTGTAGTTCTCTGCAAGTTCCAATGCCGGTGTCTTGGATACGTCGAGCCATCCTTCGGTCGCCACCATTGAGTCACGAGCATCAATGCCAAGTACAAGCTGATTGGGAAACTCGGCAACCATCTCGCAAAACCATGCGGGTTGCTTCAATGCTTGCGTTCCAGCGATGACTCGATCGACGCCAACATTGTTCAGCATCGAATTGATGGCCACTCGATCGCGGATGCCGCCACCCAATTGGCAGGGGATATCGATCTTGCTACAGATTTTTTCGACGACGTAATGATTGAACGGTTTGCCTTCGCGGGCACCGTCCAAATCGACCAAGTGCAATCGTTCGGCCCCGCCGTCAGCCCAGCGCTGAGCCATCGCAACGGGATCGCTGTCGTAGACCGTTTCTTGATTGTAGTCGCCTTGCTTGAGACGAACGCACTTGCCGTCTCTGAGGTCAATTGCGGGTAAGATTTGCATGTCGAATTAACTTTGAATGACCAAATCTCAATGACCAATGGAAGACTCGCAAGCAACGCGTTCAAGGTCGATTGCGAGTCTTCCATTGGTCATTGAGATTTGGTCATTGGGTTTTCTTTATCTCGCGTACTCGACGGCCTTCGTCTCTCTGAGAACGGTGACGCGAATTTCGCCAGGATACGTCAAACTTTGCTCGATCGCTGTGGCGATGTCTTTGGACATCTTGGCGGCGACGCGATCGTTGACTTCTCGAGAGTCGACGATAACGCGAATCTCGCGGCCTGCCTGAACGGCGTAGCTTTGTTCGACGCCAGGAAATCCACAGGCGAGCGCTTCCAACTCTTCGAGCCTTCGCACATAGCGGTCCAAGGTCTCGCGGCGAGCACCAGGTCGCGATGCGGAAATGGCATCTGCGGTAGCGACCAAAACAGTATAGATGTACTCGGGACGAATGTCGTCATGGTGGCCGGCGGCAGCGTGGACGACTTCGGGGCCTTCGTTATATCGCTTCAGTAGCTCGGCACCGACAGCTGGGTGACCACCTTCCATCTCGTGATCGGCGGCCTTGCCGATGTCGTGCAAGAAACCACAACGCCGCGCCAATGTGCCGTCCAAGCCGAATTGCTCGGCCAGCAACTGAGTCAAGTGGCCGACTTCGATCGAGTGTTGCAACACGTTTTGGCTGTAGCTTGTCCGGAAGTGCAAGCGGCCCATTAAGAACACGAGCTTCTCGTGCAGCCCCAACACGTTGGCTTCTTGGCAAGCTTCCTTACCCAGTTGGCGGATGTGGTCATCCATCTCCTTCTGAGTTTCCTCGACAATCTCCTCGATCCGCGTTGGATGAATGCGACCGTCTTGGATAAGCTTGACCAACGACAAGCGGCCGACTTCGCGGCGGACTTTATCGAAGGCGGAGACAATCACGACGCCGGGTGTGTCGTCGACGATGACGTCAACGCCGGTGACCTTTTCGAAGGTGCGGATGTTGCGGCCCTCGCGACCGATGATGCGGCCTTTCATCTCATCGCTGGGGATGTCGACCGTCGAGACTGTCATTTCGGATGTGTAGCGAGAAGCACAACGTTGAACCGACATGCCGATGATCTCGCGCGACATTTGATCGCACTGCTCTTTGATATCGGCTTCATGCTTCATGATCAGCGCGCCTGTTTCGTTGCTCAGGTCGCGGCCGAGTCGCTCGAGCAGCAATTCTTTCGCGGCATCCTTGTCCAGGCCACTGATCGAATAGAGCTGCTCTTGCTCTTCTTTCAGGATTCGATCGAGTTCCTTTTCCTTGTTGTCAATCGCTTTGGTTCGCTCGGCGAGTTTCGTTTGCGTCGTTTCGAGCATTCGCTCACGCTTTTGAAAGTCCGCAGCACGTTCTTCAACGGCGGCTTCGCGTTTGTCGAGCTTGCGTTCATCATCACGTAGCTTCTCGCGATTCTCGTTGATGCCGGCTTCCATTTCCTCGCGGCGTTTTAGCAGCGCTTCCTTAGCCGCTAGCTCTTCGGACTTCTTAAGATTCTCGGCTTCTTTTTCGGCTTGCTGTATGATTTCATCACGCCGTTGATACGCGGCACCTTGCCGCATTCGGTCGATGAAGAATCCAATTGCCCCGCCGACGACCAGTCCAATACTGGCAACGATGACGTCTTGCACGTGCAGCTCCCTTTCCCGAAAACTGGGTGGAACCTGACTGTGCAATCGCGAGCGCTTTGTCGTAACGCATCCGAATACCAAATCCGGCTGTGTCCTATTCAGCGGGCTCGTGACAACATGAGAGCGCGCAAACAATCTCAATTCGATCGTTCGCGATCACCGAGCGTAAAGAGTACGTCGAACGAAACGGAATCCCGGCTTCAATTTCGCTGCCGCGGATTCTGGTTTGACTGCGCGCGGACTGGTTTATTCCAGCCCAGATATCTTTGTCCAAATCGAGCAAGCCAGTTGGATCGTTGCAGCTGAGTTTGATCGCACCAAGGCGATTCCCAGTCAGCGGCAACTCGGTTCATCATCGAGACCTCGAACGCGGAAAGTTTCCCACTCCACGTCAAAAGGAATCGAAGAATGAAACTGAGCAGCTTGCCAATGACGTCCGCAATCATGTTTTTCCCGTCACACTTGATCTACTCAAGGCCAACAGATGTCTGTCAGCTGATTCACGCTCTGTGCAATTCGCTCAGAGGTTCACTGTGCGATGTTTCCACCACACCCCAGACTGTATTTGGTTGACTAAAGAAACCCGTCACAACGACTGATTTCCCAAACCGGAGATTAACAATTCGCTTCTCTCCGCGTCTCACAAAATTAGACTGGCTTCATAGTATCAAAGCGAATCCAAGGGTCAACCATGAAATGGATTTTGGGTACGTTTGGTGTAAGCTGTTTTGATTATTAGATTTATGGCATTTGTTGGGAACGGAGTTGATTTGTCATTAGTTATTTGTCATTAGTCATTTGTCGTTGGAGGGCACGATAACAAATGACTAATGACAAATAACTAATGGCAAATTCTTCTTCCTCTTCCCGGCACCAGTTCCTTGCCCAGCTCGACGAGGGTCTAGACGCATGCCGCCTCGATGGAGTGTGCCTGTTGGCGGTTTCGGGTGGTGCGGACAGTGTCGCGATGTTGCGAGGAATGCTCGAAGTTGTTGATGGAAAAGAGGTTATCGTAAACGTCGCGCATATTGATCATCAGCTTAGAGACGATTCGGCCGATGACTCGGCGTGGGTCGAGTCGCTTTGTGAGGAACTGGGTGTTCCGTGCACTCTGCGAAGTGTCGATGTGCGACGATTGGCGGCCGAGCAAGGTTTGGGCATCGAGGAAGCGGCACGAAAGGCTCGGTACTCGGCATTGGAGCAAATCGCGGTTGCGACGTCTTGTAGCGCGATTTGTGTCGCTCATCACCGAGACGATCAGGCCGAAACGGTGTTAGCGAATCTCTTGCGAGGCTCCGGAGTCAGCGGTCTGCGGGGCATGTTGTCTCGCCGCGAACTCTCGAACGACGTTTCGCTGGTGCGGCCGATGCTTTCCATTTCTCACGAAACCGTGCTCGGTTATCTCGAAGACATCGGTCAGGGATTTCGAACGGACGAGACAAACGCCGACAACAAGGCGACTCGAAATCGAATTCGTAACAAACTGATTCCTCAGTTGCGGGACGAGTACAATCCGGCTGTTGTTGACACGTTATGCAAGACGGCCAAGCAAGCGAAAGATCTGGAAGAGATTGTTGATTCCATCGTGCTGGACTTGATGAAGGTCGTGATCAAATATCAAGATAAGAGTACGGTGCGAATTGATTGCAGCGTTCTTGCGGAGACGAACCGCCACGTTGTTCGGGCTTTATTTCACCGTGTTTGGCGAGACCAACAGTGGCCTCGGCAGGCCATGTCCTTCGCGGCCTGGGATCGATTAGCCAGCTTGACCGTGGACGTAGGTGCCGTCACACTGCCAGGGAAAATTTATGCTCGGCGACGAGAGCAGTTGCTGGTGATCAGCCGGAGCGTATAAATCAGCATGCAAGAACCCCAACCCAAACGATCGGCTCCAGCAAAGCGAAAACGCGTTCGCCGCAAAGTCACGCGTCGCCGGCAAAGCGTGGAACCGGTGGTCATCGAAGTGGCACCAGACGTCGATGTCGAAGAGCCACTGATCGAAAAAATACGCCGCGAAGTCATGCGCGGCGGTCCAGGAGCTTTGGTCAGTTTTTGCGTTCACGTGGTGATCTTGTTGGTGTTAGGACTGATCGCCGCCGGTGTTCAGAACACCAATCCAGACTTCACCATCGAGATGGGTTGGTTGGCTCCCGATGCTTTGAAAGGTGAAGACACCGGCGCGCGGCCCGTGCGTATCGCACCCATCAGTCTCGATTCTCCGAACAAACCTAAGCCGATCCCCAAGCCCATCACCGAGGAACCCGGCGGACAAGAGAAACCCGAAGAAGGCATCGTCCCGGCGCCTCCCGTGAAACCGGTTGAGGTCAAGAAGTCACTGGATACGCGCAGCGAAAGAATGCGAATAGGCCTCTTGAACGAGGTAGCCAGCGACAACAAGGTAGAGAAAGCGATTTCGTCCGGCTTGCTTTGGCTTGCCCGGCAACAACAGTCCAGCGGGAATTGGAAGATTCACGAAGGCTACCCCGACGCCGGCTACCGTACGGCTCGAACAGATTCCGGCGCGACGGCGCTTGCGCTGCTGGCGCTGTTAGGAAACGGCAACACTCATCAATCGGGCACGCATCGCGATGTTGTGCGCCAGGGACTCAAGTGGCTACGGAACACACAACAAGGCGATGGGAATCTCTACGATCGCAACGAGCTAGGAAAACGTGAGACTTACTACACGCATTGCATGGGAGCGATCGCGCTTTGCGAAGCCTATGCGATGACGGGTGACCAAGACTTATTGGAGTCGGCCGAGTTGGCGATTCAGTTCATTTTGGAGTCGCAACATCCATCCAAAGGTGGTTGGAAATATCGCAAGCAAACGGAAAAGACGAACGGAGATTTATCGGTCACCGGATGGGCATTGATGGCCCTGCATTCGGCGCGGATGGCCAATATCAGCGTGCCAGACGAGTCCTTCGATCGGGCATCGATCTTTCTTGATTCGGTCTCTGTGTTGAATGGCTCTCGTTACAAGTACGCTCCCGAGGATCCTCGCGAGCTAATCACGGAAGCAATGACAGCCGAAGGATTGTTGTGCCGCCAATGGCTTGGCTGGCCGCGTAAGAATCCCTTTATGCACTCGGGTGTGAATTACATCACCAAGGAAGAGTTCGCTCCGGAGTGGAGTAGTGGCCGCCGCAATGTGTACTTCTGGTACTACGCCACGCAGACACTTCACAACATCGGCGGCGATAAATGGCAGAGCTGGTACAAGAAGGTGGCCAAGGAGATCGTTGCCAATCAAACGCGATTGGGCAGCAGCGCCAAAGGAAAGGATGTCCGCGGAAGCTGGCATCCCACGAAACCGTTGGGCTCGAATCACGAGTACGCGAATCAAATGGGCCGTCTTTATATCACGGCCATGTGCGTCTTAATTCTCGAGACTCCCTATCGGCACGCTCCCGTTTATCCTCCACCTGAGTGAGTCTTTTGAGTTCAGTTGGAGTCCAGGCTTTAGCCGCCAAGCCTGGACGTTAAGCGCCTAAAGGCTGGACTCCAACTGGTCGGCTTGCGACCGGCGCGCCGGTTGGCAGCAAAACCTCGACATACAGCGGCGTTTGCAGATGGGATGTCGGGCCACGACCACGACAGGGCCTTCCGGCATCAATTCTCGCTGGAACTCGATCGGTCGTCGAAAATAGTTGGCGTGGACGTGGTAAATCTTGGGTTGTTCCATCGCCGCCGTGATCTTGTCTTCGACTTGCTGTGTCGTCAGATCTTCTTCCGGCTTCTCATTGGTTAGCGGCTCCTTGTCAGCCTTGGCGTGAATAATGACCAGCTCGCCGGTTCCAACCACTCGCGGTTCCCAAGCATTCGATGTCGCTGTTCCGACAGCCAGCATGCTTGCGAACAGAATGAGTCTGAGAATCCATCGCATGAAAGTTCATCCTTGATAGTCGCCCTGAAGCATGGATTCGTTGCCTACATCGTTTGGCCGAAAACAACGCATCCAACGCAAACTCGGCGCAAAGTGATATTTGCGCGTGTAAGTCCTGTATCGATGCCATGAGGTCATTCGCCTCGAAGAAAGGCAGCACAACTAGCATTACTGTACGAATCGTTTCGCTAACCGTAACCAGTCATAGAGCCTTCAGAGTCGCTACAATTGGAGCAACAAGATCAACCACCAAATGCGGAATCATTCGGTGCCATCTACCGCACAATCGGTACAACCGAACTAATCGTTAGTGGCGACTCTCAGGCCCGCAAAGCCGAAGTAAGCATAAACAAGTAACCAAAGCATTCCGCCAACGGCGAACTTGGCGGTGGCTGGGACTCCTGATGGCGACCAATACGCCTCGATCAGGGCCGCGATGAACAACATGACGGCCGCACCACACATGATTTTCACTGCATCCAAGCCTCGCGACATCAACGATTGGATCGGGCTTCTTTGATTAGGATGAATCAAAGCGTCTCCCAGCATCATGCCAGCTCCGCCAGCGATGGCGATTGCGGTAAGCTCGAACGAACCGTGTGACACGATAAACGTCAAGAAACGGTCACCATGACCGGCCGAAATTATCCAACCGGCCACAGCCCCAATTACGATGCCGTTGTAAAGGAGCACGTAGACTGTTCCCACGCCCAACAAGATCCCTAAGGCAAAAGCTCGCAGAGCAATTCCGGTATTGTGTTCAATATAGTATCCCGCCATCGCCGAGCGTTCTTCTCCGAATCCGAAGAACGATGGTTCACCCTGTTCTTCGGAATCATTTTCGCGCCGGTCCGAATCTGTGTCCTCAGCATCAATGACATTCGCGTCGTCTCGCGATCGGTACATCTGCTCCATCATGTCAAGCTGTTCGGCGGGAACAACTCGATAAGCCAATAACGGTTGCCACTGAATCGTGGCCCAAGTGATTCCCAACGGCACAAAGAAGAGCAGCCACGCCGTTAACATGAACTTCGAATTCGCCCGGACGAGCTGTGGAAACCCTATCGTGAAGAAACGCATCAGCTTCGTCGAGATATTCGATGGCGGAGCCGAGTAAAAACCGTTGTGGCCTCGACCGACCAAGTCGTTCAAGTAACTGACAAGCTGCTGTCCCCAAGCCCGAGAACGAATTGTGGCAAGATCGTTTGAGAGCTCGCGAAACAAACGCGAGAACTCAGCCAACTCCGCACCGCGCAACCGACTCTTGCCCACCTTCGTGATACGCTGCACGAGGTGTTCGAAACGCTTCCAGACGACGCGGCGTTGATTAAGAAAGTGTTTTCGATTCACGATGAATGAATGTGCTAATGATTATTGCTCGAAATCCAGAGGAACTTCGATCGAGACCGAAGGTTGCTGAGTTGTTTGGTTACTTCTCTTTCGACGAGTTCCCGGTTCGGCTTGTGCACGAGGCGATTGACGCGCGGGCCGCACTGGTCGTTCATCGCGGTCTCGATTGGAGCTTCGGTCTTCACGATTTGAAAATGTGACGAACACCCTCGCTAAGAATGCCATGGGATAGCGTTCCACTTGAGTTCGATCACCCTGGTAATTCAGGCGGTCTGCCAAACTGCGCGAGAGTATCCAAGCCAGCGCGTGACCTCGACCGATTGTCAACAAATGTCGGCGACCCAAGAACTGGTCGATCACACTCAAGAGGCCATCGCTGGGCACGTAGCTGCCGATTTCATCGCGCGGCAAAGGATCAATCTTATTGACGATCACCGGTTCGCGTGGCAGCCGCACATGTCGCTCTTGCACAACGACCGTCCCGGCAACCAAGTCTCCCAGTCGCTGAAGTCTGGGCGTGCAAAGCATGCTGAGCAGGCCGATGCCGTAAAGCACGATGCCATCAACGGCACGCAAGGTATTGCGGAGCATCGATGCCAAGAAAGAAATTGGAGCGCCTTGATGATGGATGACTCGCAATCGAAAGATGCTCTTGCCGATCGATCGACCGTTAAAGAAGCACTCGCAAATGACGAAGTAAGCCCACGTATTCACAAACCAAATCGCCAGTAACAGCCCTGTCGAAAGTCCCGGCAAGGCAATCGACATGATTTGCAGTACAATGGCGATGCCAACCATGACTGCTGTGCGGACCAAGAAGTCCATGCCATACGCCATCACACGAATAGCCGGTCCCGCCAACGTATAAGTCAACACGACGTTTTCGGGCGTCTCAACACGCATTTCCAAGCCGACATGATCATTGGAATCAGAACACATCGCGAATGGGCTTGGTCTAAAGTGGGACTTACTGGAATTAACACGAGCGACTCTTGGATTGCCCGTGTTTCTTTGTTACCTCATTACGGTACTCGCCGTGCCGCTGATCAGGCAAGTCAATCTCTCAAACTTCGAGCTCGCGAACCTTGAGCTGACAGTGAATGTCCCACTTGGAACATGCTGGCGACCAGAGAAAATCGAGACACCATGACACGGCCCATTTTTCAAGTCGACGCGTTCACAGACACACCCTTTCATGGCAATCCAGCGGCAGTTGTTGTTTTGACTTCCGAGCAACCTGCTGCTGCGGAATTCCTCGCCGAGGAAAACTGGCCCGTCGAAACCCGTTGGATGCAACAGCTTGGCGGCGAAATGAACTTGTCCGAGACAGCATTCGTACTTGGCCAAGGCAACCGATATCAGTTGCGTTGGTTCACACCGGCCGTCGAAGTGGATCTGTGCGGACATGCAACCTTGGCATCGGCCCACATATTAGGGAAACACGGGTTTGCCGACGATTCAAAGCCGATCGAGTTTTATACTCGCAGCGGTTTACTGACGACCGAAGTTAGCGACGGATTGATCGAGATGGACTTCCCGGCCGAGCCAGCGGCTGACTGCGATCCGGAGCCAGAGTTACTCCGGGCACTCGGAATCGAGAAGCCGGTCAATGCTGGCCGCAATCGGTTCGATTGGCTGGTCGAGGTCGAAGACGAGACCGCGCTCGCAACGCTGAGCCCCAACTTCCCAGAACTCGCAAAAATCAAGACGCGCGGCATCATCGTCACGTGTCGCTCGTCTTCGCCGGGTTATGACTTCTCTTCGCGCTTTTTCGGACCCGCAGCGGGAATCGACGAGGACCCGGTGACAGGATCGGCACACTGTTGTCTTGCCCCGTATTGGTCCGAGCGGCTTGGTCGCGAATCGCTGACGGCCTATCAAGCTTCTCAGCGCGGCGGACATGTTCGGACACGCGTGGTTGGTGATCGCGTGAAATTGGCGGGACCGGCAATCACTGTCTTTCAGGG
>PBMZ01000147.1 GCA_002722955.1 Planctomycetaceae bacterium
GAAGGCTTCTTCCAAGAGGTCGAAGAGTTCACAAAGGACACCGCTGATGGTCTCGTCGTGCGTGAACAAGCACGGCGTGAGGTCGAAGGTGCACTGCGAGAATTCGGTCACATGCGAAGCGCCGCGGACCGCATCAAGCAGCCAATGACCGAATTCACGCAGAATTTTGCCGACGACGACGAGTTTCACGGAAAAGTCAAGAAGGCGTTGGCAACACCAATCGTGCAACTGCATATCGCCAGTGCACTTGGCCCGGCAACAAGTCTCGCGGATTTCGTTGCCGTGTTCGTGGTTGACCCGATGGCACAGCGAGATTACGGTGATAGCGAACGTCGCTTCGTCTCACCAACTACTCTCAACGATCTGATGCCATGAAAAGAACAATTTGCGCATTCCTCGCACTTGCCCTGACAACTTCCTTCGGCTTCGCCGACTTGAAAGCGAACAAACTTTCCGATGCGGAAAAACGAAGTGGCTGGAGCCTTCTGTTTGATGGCAAGACCACGAAGGGTTGGCGGAACTACAAAAAAGACTCGATCAGCGATGGTTGGGTCGTCAAAGATGGTGCATTGACTCGCGCGGAGAAGGGCGCGGGCGACATCATCAGCGACAAGCAGTACAAGTACTTCGAGCTTTCCTTGGAATACAACATCTCGAAGGGAGGCAACAGCGGCTTGTTCTTTCATGTGAGCGAAGAATACAGCCGAGCACCGTGGAGCGGTCCCGAAATACAAATCCAAGACAACGTCGACGGACACGACAAACAGTTGTCAGGTTGGCTTTATCAGCTCTACAAGCCAGTCAAACCAGCATGGGCCGTGAAGTTCGAAAACCAAGTGGGATACAAGAGCCCCGATGTTGCGGACGCGACGCGTCCCTTTGGCGAGTGGAATCTGATCTACCTGCGAATCGACAAGAATCAATGTGAAGTCTGTATGAATGGCGTCAGCTATTACTACTTCAAGTTGGGTACAAAGGACTGGAACGACCGCGTCGCGAAGAGCAAGTTTGCGAAATGGGAAGGCTTCGGCAAAGCCGGCAAAGGCTACATCGCCCTGCAAGATCACGGCAACCTCGTTTCGTTCCGCAATATCAAGATTCGCGAGCTTCCCGAAAGCGGCAAAGTTCCCGATCCCGTTGATGGAACATTGGATCTCAAAGCTGTTGAAGCATTTCCCGACATTACTTGGGAAGGCTATGAGGGCGTCGATGACGAAGGTCGAGTCAACAAAATCCGACCCTTGTTCTTAACTCACGCAGGAGACGGAACCAACCGCATCTTCGTCGGCCACCAATCGGGCATGATTCACGTTTTTGATAATGATCCCAAGGTAAAAAAGGCGAAGTTGTTCCTCGATATTCGCGAGCGAGTTCGTCAGTGGAAACTGGATAATGAGGAAGGCTTGCTGGGCCTTGCCTTTCATCCAAACTACAAAGAAAACGGCGAGTTCTTCATCAGCTACACTTTGGTCGACAAGCACATCAACATTCTCTCGCGTTTCAAGGTCTCGAAGAAAGACCCCAACAAGGCCGACCCAAAAAGCGAAGAGGTTGTGATGAAAATTCAACAACCGTTCGCAAACCATAACGGTGGTCCAATCAAGTTCGGCAAAGACGGCTATCTGTACTTGGCCATGGGCGATGGCGGCGGGCGCAACGAACCCGAGCAAACAGCTCAAGACCTGACCAACGTGATGGGATCGATGTTGCGAATCGACATCAACAACAAAGATGAAGGCAAAAACTATGCGATTCCGAAAGACAATCCGTTTATCGGTCGCAAAGGAGCCAAGCCGGAAATCTACGCTTACGGATTCCGCAATCCGTGGCAAATCTCGTTCGATCGAGAGACAGGAGACCTATGGGTCGCTGACGTCGGACAAGACCTTTGGGAAGAAATCCACGTCGTCAAGAAGGGCGGAAACTACGGCTGGAGCATTCGCGAAGGCAGCTACAACTTCAACAACAATCCGCCACGGAATCCGGAAAAGCCCATCGATCCCGTGTGGGAATACGATCATCGCATCGGCAAATCGATTACTGGCGGATATGTTTACCGAGCTTCTCGGTTGCCCGAGTTGCAGGGAGCTTACCTCTACGGTGATTTTATCTCCGGCAAGATGTGGGCACTTTGGTATGACACAAAGTCTGGCAAGGTGATCAAGAACATGTCGATCCCCAGCAAGGGCTTGCCGATTTGGGCTTACGGCGAAGATGAAGCCGGCGAGGTCTACTACATGATCGAATCCGTGAACGGCAAGGGAATCTTTAAGTACGAACGAACTAAGTAAGCGAGCCAGCTGTCTACTGGCATGAGTACGCTTATGAGTTTGGCATTGTTTAACGCCCAGCCGTAGGCGCCGGCCAATTCTTCCCATCGTCACGACTCTCGCATCAGTCTCGACATGCGCGATACATTCAAACTGGTTTCTTGGGCAATCTTGCTCGTCGGTTGGGGCATATTTGTCATTGGTGCCTTGATCGAAGGCAAGGAACCGATCGCCATTTCGTACGGGATCGCCGCAGTCATCAGCATGGCTTGCTGGGCCGTCGCGTTGTCGTGGTTGTTTGGACTGCGCCGTCGCGTGGCTGGATTTCTAGAGCTGCCGCTGTCAGACGCTGTTCTTCAAGAAAAGAACATCAGCGCGACTCGACTGGCAGATCTGCGTCGAACTCTCGAAAAGATGTGCGAAGAGCAACGAAGTTCGGTATCGACCCGCACAATGCCATCTCGATCAACGGCTTACAGTGGAACAACATCGAGACGAAGCCCTTACAATGGGCTAGCTTCGAGCTGCAATCGGGCTACTACGAAAACTATCCCACCAATGCGGTCTACTTCTTAACGATAGACGACCGCCGATTTGTTGCTTATGTGATCCCCCATGGCACTTCCCATCACGCATATCTTGATGAGGAAATGGTCGGTACAATGGGGGCTGGAATGCTGCAAATTTACACAGCATCAATCGAAGTCGGCAACGCTGCCTTCACCGCCCTGATGCGCGACTCCGCTCAGAATTCCATTTATCGCGAAAAGCTCTTGCACGTTTCATCGATCGGACCAGGGCATCCAGGGCAAACGATCCGCACAGTCGATCGGGACCGCGTCGATTTGGAAAAAATCATCTTGCCACCCGAGATTGTCGAGGTCTTGCAGCACAGCGTCTCAACCCGATTACAACATCACGAGATGCTCGAACGGCATGGGCACACATCCAAGACCGGCGTGCTTTTGCACGGTCCGCCTGGTACGGGCAAGACGTTAATGTCCAAATACTTAGTCGGTGCCTGGGACAAATTCACCGCGATCGCGCCGATGGGAATGCAAGTCGAAACACTGCGTGAAGCGTTTCGGCTGGCTTCGTACTTGCAGCCATCATTGATTGTCATCGAAGATGTCGATCTGCTAGCTGAACGTCGCGAGACGAACGCCAATGTCACCGGTTTGCAAGAACTGATGAATGAAATGGACGGGTTAGCAATGACGGCGGAAACCATCGTCATCATGACCACGAACCGTCCGGAAATCCTGGAGCCGGCGTTGGCATCGCGGCCGGGTCGCGTTTCCCAGGCGATCCACTTTCCGCTGCCTGATGACTCGTTGCGAGAGCGATTGTTCAAGCTCTATTGTGGCGAGGCATCGGTTGCCGACGTCAACTTGGCCAAGTGGGTCGAGAGAACGAACGGCTCCAGTCCTGCGTTCTTGGAAGAGCTCTGCAAGCGAGCCCTGATCTTCGCCGCTGAACGAACGGGCGATGCCGCTTCATTATCACTCGCACAAGAAGACTTCGATTGCGCAATCTACGAGTTGGTCGTCTTTGGCGGGCAACTGACGGCAGGAATCCTAGGATTTCCCAGTCGCGCCGATGATGGAAGCGAAATGGACGGGATTCTCTAAGTATCTGAAATCCAGATTTCTGATTTGAGATTCAAGATTTGAAATTTCAAATCAGCTCGTCAATCACATTGCCTTCATAAAGCACGGGCACAGGCCGGCCATCATGATAGTGGACTCGGTCCGTGGGAATTCCCATCTGCCGATAGATGGTCGCCAGCACATCGTTGAAGTGAACGGGGCGATCATGAGGCACTTCGGCTCGAGCGTTGCTGGTACCGATCACTTGGCCGGTCTTCATGCCGCCGCCAGTCATCACGACTGAAAAGACGTCGGACCAGTGATCTCGACCAGCGTTGTTGTTGACTTTGGGTGTGCGACCAAACTCGGTGATGACCGCAACGATCGTGTCTTCCAACATACCGCGTTGTTTCATGTCATCGAGTAACGCAGACACCGCGCGGTCAAATGCTGGAAGTCGGTCCTGTTTCAGCCGCTTGAAGTTGGTGGTGTGAGTATCCCACTCCTGATTGATCGAGAAGTTCACCAAAGTAAACGGAACGCCTGCTTCTGCTAACCGTCGAGCAAGGATCGCTTCTTGACCTTCGCGCGTGTTTCCGTATCGCTCGCGCAGCTCAACAGGCTCCCGCGAAAGATCGAAAGCGTTCCGAGTCGTCTCGTTGCTTAACATCGAATAGGCGCGTTGGTTGAAGACGTTCATGCCTTCCATCATGCCGGAGTTGTCCAGTTCGCGTGGAAGTTGATCTAGTTCGCTGAGCAATTGCAATCGATGATCGAAGCGTCTCAAATCGACGGCCTTCGACAAGCTTAGATTCGGCGGCATGGCAAACGCGCTCTTAGCGCTGGACGGCGGCATGCCTGACTCAAACGGATCGTACGCAAGCCCCAAGAAGTGTGCCGCCGCGTAGCGAACGCGATCACCCAACTGGCCCTTGTCCGGAACGCAAACGTATGGTGGCAGTCCCCGTTTTGCCGCGCCTCGAATCTTGGCAACGATCGAACCCATCGAAGGCTTGTCATTGCGATTCTTGGTCGTTGTATTCGCGCCGATGTAGTTGTAACCCGTCAGCACCCAATGGATGGCAGCTTCATGACTCGGCGTGGCGTGATAAACGCTTCGCAGTACGTTGAAGTCGTGAACTCGTTGAGCCAAAAGCGGAAGATGCTCGCTGCATTGATAGCCGGGCAAGCTGGTCGAGACCGGTTTGAACTCGCCGCGAAATTCGGCCGGAGCATTGGGTTTCAAGTCCCACGTGTCTTGGTGAGCACATCCGCCTTGCAGCAAGATCACGATGGCTTGCTTTGCTGGCGGGCCAGATGACTGATCGGCAGCCTTTAATTTCGAGGCCACTGCTGGCAACCCAAACGCTCCAACAGCAACGCTACTGCTCTTTAGCAACCAACGGCGATTGAATTTGCTTGTAGCCGATTCGTTTTGTTTGCTCATCAATGATTCTCGCACGGAACGAAACGTTTCGTCGATCTTTTGCTTAACAGTATATTGCACTACGCTTTGGCAATAAACGCAATAGCATGTACCACCGCTTCCTTAACATCGATCGGCAAATTTGACAGATTCACTCTAATGAAATCCATCGACGCCCTTTTGCCACCAACTCGGAAGATTCGACCATCAAAGCCATTCACGAAAACTGCTACGACTATCCGCAATACTGGGATCTTGCCTTTCGTGACGAGACACCATTCGAAGCAGATTTTATTCAGGCCGCAGCGACCAAGTATTGCCCCTTCAAAGCTGGCCGCTTGCTTGAGTTTGGCTGCGGTGGCGGGCGGCTTGTCATTGAAATGGCAAGCCGAGGGTTCGATGTGGCCGGGTTTGATTTGAGCGAACCAGCTATCAAATACCTCAAGCGACGATTGCGGAGAAGTCGACTTTCAGCGGAAGTCTACGTCGACGACATGACCGAATTTCGTCGCAAGAAGAAAGCCGATGTTGGCTATTGCATGATCAATACTTTTCGCCACTTGGCAAATGAAGCCGAAGCAATTTCTCACCTGAAGTGCGTCGCTGCCGCCTTGCGAAAAGGCGGCATCTACATTCTTGGGCTTCACTTGCTGCCACCGGATGCCGACGAGGAAGACGGTGAACGCTGGACTGCTCGGCACGGTCAAACAAAGGTAACCATGACGCTTCGAGTCCTTGAGTTTCATCGGCGGCAGCGATACGAGATCGTCCGGTTTTCAATGCGAGTCAGCAGGGCGGGCCGCGACTTGCGATTTCGGACGGACTATCGCTTGCGGATCTACACGGCGGCACAAATGAAAGCGTTGATCAATAGTGGCCCGGAGTTCGAACTTCTTAACGTTTACGATTTCTGCTACGAAATCGAGGAGCCACTGAAGTTGAACGACGACTTAGGCGATACCGTGTTGATTCTGCAGCGACGTTGAATCAAAGAAGCCGGGTTTCTATGACAGCTGCAATCTTGGCAAGTTGTCCATACTGGGGGCGTCTGGTAGGCTGGATGTTTGCGTGACCGTGATGCTATCACCACGGTGCCTCTCCAAACATCCTCGCCATTACCCACCAACACTTGCATTTGAGATCCGACCGTGACGACCAAGCCCTTGCCAATTGATTCGAAAACCATCCGCCAACTCGCCGAGACCTATCCGACACCGTTTCATCTTTACGACGAAAAGTCGATTCGCGCGAACGCTCGCCGGCTAAACGCAGCATTCGCTTGGTGCGAGGGATTCAAGGAATACTTTGCTGTCAAAGCCACGCCCAATCCTCATCTGATCAAAATCCTGAAAGAGGAAGGCTTCGGCGTCGATTGCTCCAGCATAGCGGAATTGGTGTTGTCCGAACGCATTGGACTAACGGGCGACGAAATCATGTTCACGTCGAACAACACGCCCGCGAACGAATTTGCGAAGGCTAAGGAACTCGGAGCAATCCTGAACCTAGACGATTTCACGCACATCGAGTTCCTGGACAAGTACGTCGGAATGCCAAAGACGATTTGCTTCCGGTACAACCCCGGTCCATTGCGTGAAGGCAACGTCATCATTGGCAGTCCCGAAGAAGCCAAGTACGGTTTTACTCGCAGCCAACTTTTGGAAGCGTATGGAATCTGCAAGTCACGCGGCGTCGAACGCTTTGGCCTACATACGATGGTGGCGTCGAACGAATTGAATCACGAGTTCTTCGTCGAGACCGCACGGATGCTGTTTGAATTGGCCGTTGAAATCAAACAGCTACACGGCATTCAGTTGGACTTCGTGAACCTTGGTGGCGGAATCGGCATTCCCTATCGTCCTGAAGACCAAGCCATTGATCTTGAGAAGCTCGGAGCCGACATCAAAGCCGAATATGACCGTCTGCAGGTTGCTCCGTTGAACGTCTTGATGGAGAACGGTCGCATGGTGACGGGACCATACGGGTGCCTTGTCACGAAGGCGATTCACAAAAAAGACATCTACAAGAACTACATCGGCGTTGACGCTTGCATGGCCAACTTAATGCGACCGGGCATGTACGAGGCGTACCATCACATCAGTGTTCTTGGCAAGGAGTCGGCGACGCACGATCGAACTTACGATGTCGTTGGATCGCTATGCGAGAACAATGACAAGTTCGCCGTTGATCGCCAATTGCCGCAAATCGACATCGACGATCTTGTTGTCATCCACGACACGGGAGCACACGGCCACTCGATGGGCTTTCAATACAATGGCAAGCTGCGTTCGGCGGAACTGCTACTGAAAGAAGACGGCAGCGCCCAAGAAATCCGCCGCGCCGAAACGCTGGATGATTACTTTGCCACGCTGGAGTTTCCAACGGTTTGAGGGCCGAAGGGCTTGCAATTAATCCACAGTGCACACTGCCGCAGATGCTGTACAACGGACATACTTGATGCGCCCGACGAAAGCTGGATTCATCGTAGCCACGCTCGCCAGAGCGGGGAGAATTACTAGCTGTTTCCCACCGTCTGACGACGGTGGCTACATTATTGTTAGACGCATCATCCTTGCGTCGTGCCTTAAACCTTCGAATAGAAGGCCAGCTTATCGCGATCTAATTCAATGCCATGTCCAGGACGATCTGGCGCGAGAGCCATGCCATCTTGGAATTGAATGGGTTCGACAGCCAACTCGTTCCAGATCAAGTCTGAGAATTCCAAGCAAAGGCACTCGGGCAAACTGGCTGCCAAATGCACACCCAGTTCCAGGATCGTATTGCCCAACGCAACGGGGATGCCGTAATCCGCCGCCAACCACGCCGCCGCGCGGGATGTGCTGATGGAGTCGTGCAAATTGATAACGTCAACAGCGTTGTGTTCGAGCAATCGTCGCTTGCCTGAAAAGCCGAGGTACTCGCCCGTGTTGACTCGCGTTCTTGTCAGCTCGGCACACAGTCGGCGATAGCCTTCGTAATCGTCTCGCGTGATGGGATCCTCGATCCAAAAGATCTCGTGGCCAGCATCTTCGTATGTGCGGATGCGGATCATGGTTTCTTTCGCCGTCCACGCTTCGTTGGCGTCGACCATCACGCGCACATCGTCACCCATCACTTCCTTGACGATTCCCAACCGCTTGAGATCCCATGAGATATCGGGGTGACCAACCTTTGTCTTGACTGCTCGGAAACCACGATCATGAAAGCGTTGCAGCTTGGCTCGAAACTGATCGTCATCCAATCGAAAATCCAGCGTGCTTGCATAGGCCGGCACGGCGGGACTCTCGCCACCAAGGACTTGATAGAGCGGTTGATCGTTTTGTTTGGCGATCAGATCCCAAAGGGCGGTTTCGACCGCGACCGTCAAGTAGCCTCCGCCGACGTTGCCTCCGCGCGGTCGAGTGATTCGTTGTGCCAATCCAAATGGGGAATGGCCACTGATGCTTGGCCAGATTCCATATTCAAATTGAGACTTCTGGTCCGAGAGGCTCGGTGTCGGTGTTCCTTGCTGCAACTGGAACCCACAACCGGAATGGCCATCGTCGGTGTGTAATTCGACGACCGTCATCCAATGGGCCTCGAACCTGACTTGTGAATCGCCGATCGGTTCTCGGAGCGGAAGATGCAACCGATGTAAGTCAAAAGATGTGATCTTCATGCTGTTCGAGTCCTTAAGTCATTTGGTTTCACAGGCACTCTCGCCGAGTCTAACAAAGCTCGACTTGCGCTATGATCTTGCGCCTTTGGCCACTCAACGACTGTTTGAGCTCTTGACTTCCTATTGCCCACGAATTAAGCACGACCACGAATTTTTGTGACAATTCGTGGTCGTCCTGAATTCGTGGGGCAATCATAAAAATCGAGAACGCTGGAATTTGCAGTCCACGACTTGAACCGGATTCTAGTCGAAGGAATGAGGGCAAAGGAATGATATGCTGCCGTTCCTTTGTCCTCTTTCCCCTGCTTCCTCGACCGTCGCATCTTCAGTCAGGCACATCAAGCGTGCCTGCCGTACGAGGTTCATCGGCTACCAAGTGCATATCCGGTAAAAACCGAGAATCAGCAAGGAACGCTAATGGTGTTGGAGATGGCCGGCCACAGAAGATTTCGATGAGAACAGCGACCTTGCGCTGGCGGCCAACGACAAGAGATGTCGATTCCAGAGATCGATGAGCGACCTTCACTCCTCATTACAATTGCTCATCAACCTGTGCTCCCTTCACTTTCCCCCCTCAGTGATCGTTCGATCGCAACACTCCCCCATCAAACAATAACAACGCTTCATCGAGCCTCAACGCGATGCACTGTCCCGATTCCGATAGTCGACGGAGTTGGCATCGCGCGCCTTGTTCAAATCTCAGCGCTTTGAATGATTGTGCGGAGGCCGTTGAATGCGTTGTGGCTGTGACATTCCATACCATTTAGGACCTGTGCGATGTTAACTCGATCTCAAACAACGGTAACGGCAGCTCTCGGGTTGCTCGTCGTGATGAACTTGACCGGTTGCCAATTTGTTCGAATGTTGGGATTCGGCGGGCAGCATCAATCGCCGCACGCTGCTCACCACAATCACCACAATCACCACAATCACCACAATCACCACAATCACCATCAGGGCCATCACAACCAACACCATCAAATCATCGAACCGATCGAGGAACCCGGTCCGCTGCCAGAAACTCGTTTTCCGAAAGCGCCTGCCGAAGCCGTCGATTCCGCTCGTCGGCCTGGACCCAATGATCAATTCTTCGTTCCGCCTTTCGAAGAACGCGTGTTTGACCTCAATTCGGAAGACTTGATTCAGCCCAACGCCCCGGCCGCTCAACCAAACGAACCCGCGCGATCCGCTGACGGCGTAGAGCCGAAGAACTTTCAAAAGACGAACCGGCCGCAACCATCGACGCCGAAGAAATTCGTTCCTGGGACGTATAGCGTCAAGCAAGTTTGGAACTCGATGCGAAAGATGATCCCCGTCAAGAACGCTTCGCTGAAGAAGACCAAATAGGCATCAACCTGCATCGTTGGAGTCCAGCCTCTAGGCGCTTTCAGTAGCCGAATACGCACTTGGCGGCTAAAGCCTGGACTCGAACTATCGCATGCAGATTTTCGTTTAGTAGCCCACCGCCGCGCCATCTTTTCGTGGTTCGGTGGCTCCGTGGAGCACGCCGTTTTTGGGGTCAACCAAGATTGCTTGATACCCTCCAAACGATCCACGGGCGCGGACCAATCGGTGTCCGCGCTTTCGCAATCCTTGGATCGCATCCAGCGGCACGGCTGTCTCGATGGCGACCGCTCCACCATCCTCATCCATCTCGCGGCCGGTTGGAGTTTGAGAGCCCAAATGGCGAACTCGCGCCGCATCGCCGGCCTGTTGAACATTCATTCCGAAATCAATGATGTTCATCAGGATTTGAACATGCCCTTGAGGCTGCATGTCGCCTCCCATCACGCCAAAGCTTAACCAAGGCTTGCCGTCTTTTGTGACGAACGCTGGGATAATGGTATGGAACGGGCGTTTGTGAGGCTCTAAGCGGTTGAGGTGATCGTCGTCTAGCGCAAACAGTTGACCGCGGTTCTGCAAGGCAAAGCCAACATCACCCGGAACAACTTTAGAACCAAACCCGTGAAAGATGCTCTGGATGAACGAACAGCAATTGCGATCCTTGTCGACGACAGTCAAGTAAACTGTGTCGCCATTCTGCAAGATTGGATCGCCAGCCGGCACGTCGGTTGCGGACTTCGATTCATCGATTCGTTTGGCTTGCCGCTTCGCATATTCCTTTGAGATCAATTCTTTGACCGGCAATCGATTGAAGTCCGGATCGGAATAGAACTTCGCGCGATCGGCGAAAGCCAGCTTCTTGGCCTCGACAAACAGATGAATCAACTCGGCCGAGTTGTGTCCCATCGATTTGACATCGTGCTGTTCAAGGATGTTCAGAATCTCGAGAGCCGCGATGCCTTGCCCGTTCGGAGGCAATTCGAAAACTTCGTGGCCGCGGTAAGTCGTCGAAACAGGCTCGACCCACGTCGAAGTGTGATCGGCGAAGTCTTTCATCGAAAAGTATCCGCCGTTCTCCTGGCTATAGCGGACGATGGTCTCCGCGATCTTGCCCTTGTAAAAGACGTCGCTTCCGTGTTCTGCGATGGCTCGGTAAGACTTCGCCAAGCTGGGATTCTTGAAGATTTCGCCGACTCGCGGTGCCTTGCCGCCGGGCAAATAAGTCGCTGCCGAGTCCGGCCACTTCTTCAAAACGTCTTCCGCGCCAGCCCAACTGCTGGCAATGATTTCGCTAACGGGAAAACCGGTCTCGCCGTACTCGATTGATGACTTCAGGATCTCACTGAATTCCATCGTGCCGAAGCGTTTTCTCAATGTCTCCCAACCGTCCACGCAGCCAGGAACGCTCCAGGCCAATGGACCGTTGATGGGAATCTGTTTCATGCCCTTCTTTTCGAAGACCTCGCGGTTGAGCGAATAGGGGCTGCGACCACTTCCGTTCAGTCCGTATAATTTCTGTGTTTTGGCATCCCAATAGATCACGAAAACGTCGCCGCCAATCCCACAACTCATCGGCTCGACCAAGCCCAGCATGGCGTTCGTGGCGATCGCGGCATCCACGGCATTGCCGCCAGCCTTCAGAACGTCTAAGCCGGTCTGCGCCGCCAACGGGTGAGAGGTGGCGACGATCCCGTTTTGAGCAATCACCACCGAACGGCTTTGATGCGGGTTCTTGCCCGGCCGATCGTATTCGGCCGCTTCGATTGACGGTGAGTCTTCCAACGGAAAAACTTCTTCATCCATAATGACGGCTCCAGCGACTAAGCATTGCAACGCGATCAGAATACATCGATGGTGAAAATTCATAGTCGATCTACTGATGAGAGAGTTTGGTTAAGTCAACTCGATGTTTATAGCCGATCCGCAGATGCAAGACCATGATCTGCCTCTGTTGTTTAACCTGTAAACCGCAGGCGCGGAGCATGCCGAAGATCCTCGCCTGCGGCTACAGGTTAAACAAGATCGTCGTGCAAACAGAGTTACCTGTACAGTATCGATACGCTACTCTTTGTATGTCACCGCCCGTCAGCGGATCCTTTTTGCGATATCTCTTCGGCTTCGGTTCCTTGGGCTTCTTCCGTCTCGCCACGACCGGCGCTCGCCGCACGGGAACTTTTATGCTTTCCCCGCATTCACGGCACTTAATCGTTCTCCCAGCAGCATCATCTTTGATCGAGAACTCAGAAAAGCAAGAGTCGCATTCAACTTTAATCGACATTGCCGCCTCAACACATACTATACACATAGCCACATTACAATTAAACAGATAGCAAGTGTATCGATGGCGAAGAACGAATTCAATTTCGCTGCTGCCTGTCGTTGAGTGATGCGCAGCATCAGCCGTTGAGATCGACAACGAATGTCAACGGTACGCAATTCTAGAATTCACAAAGCCAATGTTCTGCTGGGATGGATGGAAAACGACAAAATCCGAAATTCTTCGAAAGCGGGGATTGCAATTCCAACAGTGGCTCACTAAAGTTCCTCTATGGGTATTCAGCCCAATTGATCTTTTAAAATACAGGATTTGGGGGATTTTAACCCAATCGGCACGGAAAGCCGGGATGCATTCTCGATCTACGAGCCAAGAATATCTTGCCTTATGGCCTCACCGAATCTGATCACCGGGGAAGTCAAGCGAACGATCGACGAACGCTTTCGCATTTCACTCACGCCAGAGATGGCGGCCGCGGTCGTTGACTCTGATGGTGAGTCGGTCGTCGTCAAAGAGCGACGAGGATGTCTCAGCCTTTGGCCGGCCTTGGCTTGGCAGAAACAGGTAGAGGAAGGAATCGGCGTGCTGAACTCGAAGCTTGCTGCTGGTCGTTTGCAGCAAAGCTTGGTCGACGTTCAACGACTTGGCCGATTGCTTTCGACAAGGTATCGCAACGTGAAGCTAGCGAATCGCTCACGATTGCTGATTCCCGAGGGCTTTCGTGAGTTCTTGCAAGTGCAGCCAAACCAGGACGTCATGCTGGTTGGCGCAGCGGTCTGTGTCGAGATTTGGCAACCGAGCGCTTGGCTTGATACGTTGCATGAAGACATGCCTGGCTTTGCCGATTTGTTTGCCACACTTACGCAATGATCACGCCATTGGATCGACCCCCACCGTACATGCCCGCAGCATGATGATTTTCCGATCGACTCACTCAAAGCTCAATCGGACTCTTTCTAACGAAAAACCAAGGAAGGCATCGAGCAAGGAAGCTCATCATTATGCTGCGGGCTTTTCATTTCTTTGGGAACATCGCCCAAATCCAGCTGTTTCTTCCCATGCATGTCGGATGAAGTTAGTATGACGTGCGCACAGGAGTTGGAGTCCAGCCTTTAGGCGTTTTAAGAGAACGTCGGTTTGTGTTGGCGGCTAAAGCCTGTACTCCAGCTGCCCGGGCACAACCGTTGGTCGATTGTTCTTCACACTTTTGCCGCCGAATCCAACGAGAACCCTGATGGACACGTTTGACGGCTTTTCACTGACATGGCATGGCAACTGTCTGGTCGTTGTTCCCGCATCAACGGTCGAGTCAATATCTTGGGATGTCATCGACCAAGCAGCGGATATTGTGCTGGCACCGATTCGCAGCGCGGAAGTCCCCATGGTCGTCTTTGATTTGACTGGCGTCCGTTACTTTGGGTCAGTCTTCTTAGCCCTACTACTACGATGCCACAAAAACGTAAAGGCCGTCGGCGGCGAACTTGTGTTGTGTGGTCCAAGCGAAATGGCTAGAGAGTTACTTGAGATTACCCAACTCGACACGATTTGGGCGATCTACGATACTCGCGACGAGGCGTTGTCAGCGCTTCAAACTTTTTGACAAACTTTGCGTGCTTGATGCTGCGTTTTAGAAAAGTGATGTCGAGAGGCTTGTCATCTTGAGCCTCAGAATTTGAGAGATCGTCCACGGAGGAAACGATGTCGAAAAGACGTCGAAAGCGTTCTGCACCTGATGTGTCCGAATCGGACCCGCTGCCAACCGAGCACTCAACCGAGCTGATTCAGCATCCGGCCTTAATCGAAGAATTAAAAGAGACCGCTGACAAGCTGGCGCGCGACGGTGCGACTCGGGGCGATCTCAAAATCCTCGGACGAGCCCTGAAAGAATTACGTTACGCTTTTAAGGTCTTTACTCCTTACCGGCGACAGCGAAAAGTGACCGTCTTCGGATCGGCACGAACACAGCCGGATCATCCCGCTTACCAACAATCTGTGCAGTTTGGCCGAATGATGGCCGACGAAGGTTGGATGGTGCTCACCGGAGCCGGTGGCGGCATCATGGAAGGGGCTCACGTGGGCGCCGGCCGTGACATGTCAATGGGCGTCAACATTATGCTGCCGTTCGAGCAAGATGCAAATTACGTCATCTCGAACGATTCGAAGCTCGTCAATCTGAAATACTTCTTCACTCGAAAACTTTTGTTCGTCAAAGAGGTGCACGCCGTCGTCAGTTTCCCCGGCGGATTCGGAACGCAAGACGAGAACTTCGAGACATTGACGCTGGTGCAAACTGGCAAGCGAGACCTGATGCCGATCATCTGCATTGATGAACCCGGCGGCGGTTATTGGACAGCCTGGCAAGATTTCGTCCGCACACAACTGCTCGATCGCGAATTGATCTCCCCCGAAGACATGTCTTTGTTCTTGGTCACCGAGGACCTGGACGAAGCCGTCGACGAGATCATGAAGTTCTACAGTGTCTATAACAGTCTTCGCTATGTTCGCGGGCGCCTTGTCCTAAGACTGCACGTCCAGCCAGACGACGACTTCGTAGAAAGGCTCAATGACGAGTTCTCTGACATCGTTGAAAAGGGCCGCATCGAAAAGACGGAAACACATAAGCTCGAAGCCGACGACGAGCACCTCAAGGACCTGCACCGCCTGGGTCTCGACTTCAATCGCAAGTGTATTGGTCGTTTGCGTCAGATGATCGATTTGATCAACGAAGAACTTGGCACGATCGAATCGGACACATGGGTCGGTGAAGGTTAGTTAATTTACAAGGCCGCGACACAGCGTCGCGCTACGCCGAAACGGGTTGAATCTCTCTTGTGCGAAGCGGTAAACTCCTATTGGAAGAGTTTGCGGTAGCTAAGTGATTGGGAGCGGTACGATGTCAATTCAATTGCCACCAAATCTCAACGGCATGCTTGATCAGCGGATGGCGACGGGACATTATCGCTCGAAAGAAGACGCCTTGCGTCAAGCTCTAGAGGCCCTTGAAGCCTATGAGTCCGATAGTCAGAAAACCGATGACGCGATCCAGTATTTTGAAGCCGGTGGGGCGGGGATTCCCGTAAGTGTCGCCTTCGATGCCGCACGCGAGGCAGTCGGAAATGGTAACTGAAGACTTCCTTGTTGTCCTGTCGCCGCAAGCTCAAGACGACTTAATTGAAGCCTATAGGAACGCCGCCAAACATGCCCCCGAAGCTGCAGAAAGGTGGTTGGCACGGTTCGAATCAACCGTGGAAACCCTCAGCCAGAATCCTTCACGTTGTCCGCCTGCGACGGAAGATCACAAATCCACACACAACCTGTCCGAACTCTTATACGGAAAACGCCCCAACGTATTTCGCGTTGTTTTCATGATCTCAGAAAGAAAAGTCCAAGTCTTGAAAATTCGAAGGGCCGCCCGCCAAGTTCTAAGCAAACAGGAAATCCAACAGTCAATTGATGCGGCACAAGCCGATCAAGATTTCGATAAACCCTAGAAAGCAAAGCTACAATTGCCACCGCTGTGAAGTTCAGCACTCGTCAACATACGGTCGTCATCATCACTCTTGCGGCTTTGACACTGGCCGTCTTTGGGCAAGTGCATGACTTCGAGTTGATCCATTTGGATGACAACCTCTATCTGACCGATAACCCATGGATTTGGGACGGGCTAACGGGCGAGAACATCCATCGAGTCTTTACGTCAGCGAAACCAGCAGCGCTCTGGCAGCCACTGGTTTGGCTCTCTTATATGGTGGATGTTGAACTCTTCGGCAAGAACGCTGGCGGCTTTCATTTGACGAACGTTGCTTGGCACGTGGCCAACGTCTTATTGCTCTACTTTGTTCTGCTTGGGTTCACGAACGAGCCACTCAAAGCGGCCGTCGTCGCGGCGTTATTTGCCATTCATCCGCTGCATGTTGAGTCAGTGGCTTGGGTCACCGAGCGCAAGGACGTCATGAGTACGTTTTTTGGCCTGCTCTCGATCGAATGCTATAGGCGTTGGGTCCAACAAGCAGGAAAGATATGGTTCGCTCTGGCATGGCTCGGCATGCTGCTAAGTCTGATGTCCAAACAAATGCTGGTGACGCTGCCGTTCGTGTTGCTGTTGCTGGATTACTGGCCGTTGCGGCGGTTCGAGCAACCCGCTGACGACACGAATGCAGAGACTAATGTTCGTTCGCTGATCATCGAAAAGCTCCCTTTTTTCGCGATGACATTAGTTTTCTGCATCATCGCCTTTTCGGCACAATCGGGAGGCGGTGCAGTTAATGATGCTCAAAGATTGCCGATCACATATCGGTTACTCAATGCCGTGCTGGTTTATGGCATCTACATCTGGAAGACGTTGTGGCCCGTCGGCCTCGGAATCTTTTATCCTCACCCAACAACAAACATCTCGATCGCAGCAACGGCAGTGTCGGGTTGCGTGCTGATTGCCATCACGCTGGTCGCTTGGCGATGGAGAACTCGACGACCGGAATTGCTTGTCGGTTGGCTTTGGTACTTGGGGACAGCCGTCCCTGTCATCGGCATTGTTCAAGTCGGGGCTCAGCAGATGGCCGACCGATTTACTTACGTGCCGTCAATTGGGCTCTTCATCGCTTTCGCTTGGATGCTGCCAATGTCGCTGGCAGACAATAAGGCGCGTGTAAGAACATCGGAGGCCATTAGCCTCGCGATCGTTGGCTTGTTCAGCATCTTGTCATTTCGTCAAACGTCTCATTGGCAGGACTCTCACACTATCTTCAATCACACAATCGAAGTGACAGGGGACAACGCCATGATGCATGTCTGCTTGTCCGTGCCTCTGCAAAACGAAAAACGCCATGAAGAGGCAATCGTTCACTTGCAAGAAGCCGTCCGGATAACACCGACACATCGCATTGGCCATTTGAACTTGGGGGTTTCAATGGCAGCCCTGGGCAACATGGCGGGGGCTGAAGCAGCCTACAAAGAGGCCCTGCGCGTCTCGCCAGGATTTGCCGAGGCTTACAACAACCTAGGCAACCTGTATCTCTCCCAAATGCGATGGCAAGCCGCAGTCGACCAATACGAGCAGGCATTATTGCTGAAACCAATACTTCTCGACGCCGAAATGAATCTGTCATTCGTTAGGCAGCACTTGCAACAGCTAACACAGCGCCTGGAGGCAGCCCGCAAGACGGCTCAGCAGCGTCCGAAAGATGCTAAGGCTCGACATAGTCTAGCTATCGCGCTGCGTGACTACGGCGATTTTCCCGCCGCTGTCGAAAGCCTGCGAAAGGCTCACGAATTGGCTCCCGATGACCGTCAAATCACGAACGATTTGCTACAAGGCTACATTCAACTTGGTTCGATCGCCGCACAGGCAAACCGATTTGAAGACGCCCTCAGGTCATTTACGTTGGCGATCGACTTGGCACCGAAAGCCGTTCAACCTCGCCTCAACGTCGCGCGAGTTTTGCGACTCATCGGACGACAAATCGACGCCATCGTTCACTACCGAATCATCTTGTCCACACAACCCAATGACTTCAACATTCGTTACGAGTTGGCAGAGTTGCTGATTGAAATGAATCGAGCTCCCGAAGCTAAACGTGAACTTGAACTGATATTGAAAACCAATCCAACTTTTGAGCCCGCAAATGCAGCACTGAATCGGCTCGGGTTGAGTAACCGCTAACAGGAGAGCTCTGTGTTCACACCTTCTCTACAAGATCGTGTCGCCTTAGTCACGGGTGCCGCCAGTGGCATCGGTCGAGCAACGGCTATCGCTTTGGCTGAAAATGGCGCCACCGTTTATGCCGCTGACTTGCGCCACTTGGAAGAGAACAATGAACGCTATGGCGACCTTGGGATTTCCCAAGAGACCTGTAATGTTTGCCAAGAGTCCCAGCTTGCGGAACTCATCGACCGCATTGCGGACAAGCATGGACGATTTGATATTCTTGTCAACAATGCCGGAATCGGTATGGTCAAGCAAATCGATGAGGTGACCGAAGCCGACTGGGATGCCTGTATCGGAACGAATGTCAAGGCGGCGTTTTTCGGTTCGAAACACGCTATCAAACACATGAAGAAGACTGGTGGCGGTGTGATCGTCAACACCGCAAGTAACGCTGGCCTCTTGCCCAGAGCCCATGACCCTGTCTATTCAATCAGTAAGCATTCCATCATTGGCCTGACAAAGTGCCTTGGACTGTGCCACTCAAAGGACAACGTTCGCATCAATGCAGTTTGTCCTGGACCAGTCGGTGACACCGGCATGATCAATGCTGACATTGACGCTGCCGATGATCGCGAGGCATTCATCGAGCAACTGATCAACGCCAGCCCGATCGCTCGAGCTCAAGGTCGCATGATTTCACCCGAGGAAGTTGCTAGCGCCGTTCTCTATTTGGTTAGCGACGCAGCAAGCATGGTAACGGGCACATCAATCGCCATCGATGGCGGCAAATCGTTGGGCGTGCCTCCCCAACTATAACAGCTCGGTGACTTTCACATGCCCGGCGTTCTCTTGTAGTGAACTCGCCAAACACGCCGCAAGTGCGGGTCATGAGGGAGAATCGGCCTTTGCACATTAATCAGATCGCTTGCACGCAGTCTCCCGGTGATCACCTTCAACGCGCTGTATTCGGACAAGCGGACTGGATGTCGCCGCCGATATCCCACCTACCCGCCATGGCACCCCACCAAGATACAGCGCTCCCAAGCGGTGTTTTTCAAAGAACGTCTCATCCTGATTCGCAATGGCGGCGCGAAATGTGCATCTCTCTGCTCAGACATTGAATTTGTGCATCTAAATTAGATTTCAACATCCGCCGTGAACTTCTTACACGTTCTCAGGACGATGTTGTAACTCTTACAACCTAGACCACCCATTTTGAATCGCTTCGAGGTTAAGAATGCAGAATCTACGACTTTCCGGTCTGATCGCGGTTTGTTTGATCAGCGGACTTTTGAGTCAAGCTGACGCTCAAGAACGCGTTGCCAACCGTGTTGGAGCCGGAAGCAAAAACCACAAGTTGGTCCCCGTCCTGAAGCTGGCGAAAATAGCCGAAGCCAAGCTGTCGGACACCAAGGACTACACAGCCACGTTCACCAAACGAGAACGAATTGGTGACGATTTGACATCGCAACGAATGGAGTTGAAGCTTCGCGAAAAACCATTCAGCGTCCACATCAAATTCGTCCAACCACACGAAGGACGCCAAGTCATTTATGTCGATGGCCGAAACGACGGGCACATGATCGTCCGCGGAGCAGGTATCGAAGCTGTTGTTGGCACGATCAAATTGTTGCCGACAAGCAACCGAGCCATGGAAGAAAGCCGATACCCCGTCTCCATGATTGGCGTCCGCAAGATGATGACCAAAGTGATCCAGCAATGGACCAGCGAACTCAAGTATGACGATATCGACGTCAAGTTCTATCCGAACGCCCGAATCGGCAACGTTCAATGCAAGGTTCTCCAAACCTCACACAGCCAAAACAAGAAGCACTTCCGCTTCCACATGACACGGCTGTACTTGGACAAGAGCACGAACTTCCCGATTCGCCTCGAGCAGTATGGCTTCCCCAAGAAGGCTGGCGAAAAGCCCGTCTTGATGGAAGAGTACACTTACACCAACGTTCGTCCGAACCGCGGCTTGAAAGACATGGACTTCAGCGAAAAGAACCCAGCCTACGGATTCTAATCGTGTAAGTACCATTCGCTACGCAAGTAGCCGACAAAAATAAAACCGGCCCGCTGATCATTCAGCGGGCCGGTTTGTTTCTTTGAGAATGAGCCGTAGTGGAATTCACCAGAATTCGCTTAAAGCTCCTTCAGTCATCTAGTGAGGGCAAGGTGGCAACACCCAACACTTCGAATCACATGGCTTGCGTTCAGACTTCTTGTGCTCGTGAGCGTGGTGATGGTGGTGGTGGTCCGATCCGTCATGCTTGGATGAATGATACTCTCCACAACTTCCACAAGACCCATGACCGTAAGGGTCGTGACCGAACGCGTGGTTAAAAGTCCGACCAACCTTCTTCTTCTTATCCTTCCACTCAATCTTCTCGGCGCTCTTCAAATAGACGGATCGAAAATCATCCCACGAGTCATGATGGTTCGCATCGAGGCCGATGCCAGCTTCACGTCGACGCTCTCGAAGGAGACATTTTCGATGAGCTTCGCCAACACGGCCGCGGTCACATCCAAAAGTTGGTCGGACTCAGTGCGACTGATTACTGCTCCTCGACGAGGAGATTTCGTGCGAGGCAACATTGGCTTTGACATTTCTTTGGGCGCGGGCGAACACACGATCTATTGGAGAATCCGTCGCACGTCCACTTCCGGCTCCCTCCAACTTCAAGGCGGCGGCGTTCTAAGCATCGCGGCTTACCCAATCAAAGACTGAGAGTGCATCCATGAGTTCACTTCGAAACTTGGCAATCGTTTTGATAGTCGCGGCAACGAGCACCGTTTGCGCCGACACTTACACTGTCACCGCGAAAACAACGTCCCCAAGTGGAAAGCTGGGCCCTGAGCTGGTCTTGATCAAGCAACAAGCCGGCAAATACTTGGGAGAAAGTGAAGACGGTCTCGCAGTCTTTGAGCTGCCTCGGCTTTCGAACTTGGTTAAGCAACAAAAGGCTTTCAACATCGAGTACGAAGTAAATCCGCTCGGGAAGCGAGAAGTACATGAACTGCGAAAATTGATCGTCAGCTACCCAGCCGGTGACAAACCAACCGAAGCCCAATTAAAGAATGCAGGGTTCCGGGTGTTGGATGACTTCGAGCGAGGATCATTCATCGTTGCCGAGGCAGTCAATGTGGGCATTAGTTCCGAGAATCTCAGCAAACTGGAATCGATCGAGCACTTAGAGTTCGCGGACTTCGATCACGAAATCACGGCCGACCCGACAGTCAAAGAACCTGAGATTGCTTCAATCGGCCGAAGACCCGCCCCCGTAAACGATCCACTATGGCATCGCCTATGGGGTTTGGAACACATCAATGTTGACCAAGGTTGGAAGCAAATACCGACACCAACGAAGACTCCTGAAACTGTCGTCGCCGTCATCGACACAGGCGTAGACTATCGGCATCCAGATCTTGCCGCCAACATGTGGGTAAATCCTCGAGAGATTCCTGGAAACAATATCGACGATGACAACAACAAGATCGTTGACGACGTCTTCGGTGTGAGTTTCATTGAAGACAGAACGACCGGAGACCCTTTCGACGACAACGGCCACGGAACGCATGTCGCAGGCACGGTTGGTGCCGTCGGAAACAACGATCAAGGTGTTGTCGGTGTCAATCGTCGAGTCAAGATTATGGCCTTAAAGTTCCTTAAGGCTGACAGAACAGGAACGATGGCTGATGCAATCAAGTGCGTTTACTACGCAATTGATCACGGAGCCAAAGTGCTCAACAATAGTTACGGTGGCGGCGCAGGCACTTACGAAATGCAAGAAGCCATCGAATACGCGAAGAGGAAGAACGTACTCTTCATCGCAGCTGCTGGAAACAATCGCTCCAACATCGATGTTCACCCGACCTATCCTGCAAGCTATCGAGTCGAAAACGTCATCGCAGTCGCGGCATTGCGTGAACGGGACAACATATGGGGTGGAAGCAACTTTGGGCGCAACAGTGTTCACATCGCGGCACCAGGAGTTTCGATCTGGAGCACGTTTCCCAATGGCAAGTACGGAAGGGACACAGGTACATCAATGGCCGCACCGCATGTCGCCGGTGCAGCCGCGTTAATCATGCGGCATCCGCTTTACAGCGGTCTCCGATGGGATCAAGTTCGCGACCTACTCTTACAAAAAGCCCGCTTCGTTCGAGCACTTCGCAGTCGCGTCAAAAATGGTCGAGTGTTGGATCTCTCCTTTTTGGGTTTGAGTCAGCGGCAGTTGCCTCGATCGGCGTCGGCTCAATCGCTTGGCCAACTGAACTCAACGAAGTTCTTTTTCCGAGAAGCCAAAACCTTCGCAAGCGACGGGAATATTGCTTCGACGGAGATCGATCTTCCTGTCGATTCCACGGTCCATATCCGCGCCAATGGCAGCGCGACAGCCAAGACGTCATCAGCGGCGTTCACAACAGGGTTCTCGCTGAGCGAGCAGGCCAATTCGAAGATGATTGCCGAGTCCGTGCGTATCAACACGATTCCTGAGAATGGGGATTTTGTTAGCTTTGGATCCAGCGTTGTGACCACACTTCCAGCAGGTCAACATCGCATCTATTGGCGGATCCGCGTGCCGTCATCAGCGGGTGAAATCCAAGTTCGTGCTGGTGGCACGTTGAGCGTTCAATCATTTCCAGAGGAGTAGAGGCGGGCTACAACGATTCCAGCGCAATCACGGTTTCTCGCGCCAAGACTTCAGGGCTATAGAGTTCTCGGACACGTTGATGTCCGGCGGCAGCGATCTTTCTCCGACGTTCCGTATCTTCCATCAACTCCTCAAGGCACCGAACATGCGACTCGACGTCATTCGGTTCGTATAGAAGCCCGCCGCCAGTCGCCTCGATAAGTTCCGGAAAGGCACCATGCCGTGGCTGCACGACAGGAACGCCGTTGGCGATCGCCTCGAGAATCGAAATTCCTTTAGGCTCCAAGTAATCCGTTGGCACCGACAGTACATCCAGCGACTTGAGAAACTTGACCTTTTCCTCATGACTCTCCGGGCTACCGATATATTGAAAAGCATCGCCCAAATCCGCTGCCGATATGAATGTCTCAAGAGCGTACTGTTCATCTCGCTTTCCGAGATAGCCGCCGGCTAACAAGCGACAATTTGGGTGTTTCTTGTGCAACTCTCGAAATGCCGATATCAAATTGTGCAGACCTTTTTCAGGGCAGATGCGAGCAAAATAGCCGACTCGGTACACTTCGTTGCCGCGATCGTTGGGCTCGCCATCGTGTCCGGTTAAGTCGATACCGAGCGGAATTCGGCGAAAGTTTTCTTTGGGCAACGAAAGATACTCGGACATGAAGTCGCGGTAGTAATTACTGTGCACCAGGAAACCATGAAATTCGCGAGACTTCTCGCTGATCAACTGAATGCAACGTTCCCGATAGGATTCGGGGAGACTCTCTAAAAAGATGTCGTCACCCTGCAGCGTACAAACAATCTTTCCGGAATAAGCTTCTCTCAGCCGATGAATCACGCCGACAAGCAACGCGTTGCTGAAGCAAACAACGTCTGGCTTCAACTGAGCCAGATACTGGGCAAGTTGCTCGACTTCTTTCCGTTGCGGTCCCGATTCACCCTCGAGCATATCGATCGTTAAATCACCAAGTTGCTTCGCATCATTGCTGACACTGAACTTCGTTGCCATGTTGATCAGCCATGGTGCGTCCAGCCACCCGGTCATCCAATTCGGCAACGACTGCCAAAACCGATAGCGATGCTCGAGATACACGTTGATGCCCCCGAAGAACACGCGATGGTTGCTGATGTTGTCTTCGTCGACGCGAATCGGCGTGTAAGTGGGAATCAAGCTAATCTCGCAGCCATGATCATGAAGCGCACGCGCCCACGTGTTGTCGTGCATGCACGACCCACAGAACATGCCAGCGCCGCCTGCTGTGATGATTGCGATATGCATGATGGGGGAATGAACAATGACCAAGCTCCAATGACCAATGAAGTGTGCTGTTCGCGGTTTCTTTATTGGTCATTGGAGCTTGGTCATTGGTCATTTCATTTTCAAACGTATTCCTTGATGAATGTCGTTAACAGCGTCGTCGCTTCCGGTGATGGCCGCAATGTTTGACAAAACTCCTCGACCGATTGATTCGCGATGTCACGAATGTATTGGGGGTACTGGATCACTCGAGCTCGCAGATCGTCAACCGTCAATTCTGGATGGAATTGCGTGCAATAAATCGGCTTGCCTTCGATTCGATACGCTTGGATGGGCACCTTGTGCGACGAAGCCAAAATAACTGCCGATGCGGGTGCCTCGACAACACAGTCTTGATGGCCAGCTTGCCCGAAGAATGGTGAATCCAAACTTCGAAAAACGCGATCGCTGCGTCCGCTCTCGGTCAATCGTAATTGAATCGCCCCCACTTCGGCTCGGCTCATGTCCGTCACTACACGACCGCCTAATGCTCGTGCGATCGCTTGGAAGCCCCAGCAAGAGCCAAACACGGGCTTATCTTGTTCACACACTTTCCGGATTGCGGCAAGTTGAGGTTCGCACTCGGGTCCGTCGCCAGCAACCGAATAGTTCCCGCTCCCTCCGACAAGAATCACGGTCGCTTTCGAGGTCGCGGTATCTATGTCCGTTTCCGTCAAAAGGTCAAACGTTTGGATTTCCGAAGATTCGACTTTCAGCGCATTGGCAAAACAGGCGACTTCCTGCTGTCGCATCGGATCGTCACGGTCGCGAACTTGTAAGAGAAGAAATTGTCGTGCGGGCATTTTGCTGATTCGTTTCCAAGTTGTACGATAGACATTGTAGTCAGCCAGAACGAATTTGTCTTTCGGACTGCAATGTGAACTTTCCTTGAAACGCCCCGCAAATAGCGAGAGACAATCGTCCTCTCGTTCACCGTAATGAATGCTTCGACACGTCCATCGCTTTCACTTCGAAAGAAACTGGCTTTCGCGTTCATACCGTGCGTTGTGTTTTTCGCAGCGGCCGAATTGCTTTTGCGGTTGATCGACTATCAAAGTCCGTCAGCCGATCCTTACGCCAGTTTTGTCACGCGATCCTCGCTCTTTGAAGAGGGTGTGGACGGTGTGATGTTTACCGCCAAGAAGCGGACTCGGCTGTTCCATCCCATCGGATTCAAGAAAAACAAGGACCCCGACGCGATCCGATACTTCACCGTCGGAGGCTCGACAACCTACGGCTATCACCTGAAAGCTCCCTTGTTCGACTGTTATTGCATGCGGCTCTCGAACCAAATGCAGCAAGAGTACTCAGTGCCGATCGAACCGATCAATTGCGGCGGAGTTGCCTATGCCAGTTATCGGCTGGCCCCAATCGTTGACGAAACACTGAATTACTCACCCGACTTCATCATCTTGATGACGGGCAACAACGAGTTTCTCGAACCCCGTTACTACGAAGAGATTTTCGAGAACACTTCACCTGGCCAGCGATTGTTACAAGTCTCGCGCTTCATTCAGTCGTTGAACGACCTTGGCTATGCCGTCGGTTTGACGAAAAGTGATGATGGTATTGGCGAGTGGAAAGGCCAATACGTCGTTCGTGACGAGACTGAAATCCAACACACACTGGACCACTACACTGTCAACTTAACCCGCATGGTGACCGCCTGCCGTGAGAAAAACGTGCCCCTAATCTTGTGCACTGTTCCCACCAACTTGCGAGATTGGCCGCCGTTCGTTTCCGAGCCAGCGGCTGGTACGTCTCAGGAAGAGTTCGATGAATTGGTCAAGGAAGCACAGGCACTGCTGGATCAAAAGAAGTATGACGAGTGCCAGCAGCAGTGCGAGAAGTTAGTCAAAAAACATCCTCGCGGCGCCATCTTCCATTACTTGATCGCGAAATGCCTCGATGGTCAAGGCAACGCAAAGGCAGCCCTGGAAAGCTATATACAGGCTCGAGATAAGGACGCGTTCCCTCAACGAGCCTTGAGTTCTTTCAATGACACTGTGCGGCAGATCGCCGAAGAAAACAACGTTCGCTTGTTGGACACTGAAAAGCTCTTCATTGAGAACTCGGAAGCGGGCATTCCTGGCAACAGTCTGTTTCTTGACAATTGTCACCCCAACAACAAGGGTCATCAGTTGATCACAGATGCGCTGATGAAATTCGTTCGCGAGATTAAACCACGTTAGCCGCAATCGTTGCCTTAACGTTTATATTTCTCGGACTCAGCAACGGCCAACTCGTCACAGCGTTCGTTTTCGGGGTGGCCGCTGTGGCCTTTGACGACGGTGAAGTAGACGTCGTGCTTTTGTAAGAGCTTGTCGAGTTCTTGCCACAGCTCTTGGTTCTTGATCGGCACCCATTTCTTGCCGTCTTTGCGTTTCCAGTCGTTGCGTTTCCAGTTGCGAAGCCACTCTTGCGAGCCTTTGGCAACGTACGTGCTGTCAGTGACGACCTGGACTTTGGCGATTTTCTTTAGTGCAGCCAGCCCCGAGATGACGGCTTGCAATTCCATTTGGTTGTTGGTGGTTTCAGCGGCACCGCCCGAGAGTTCTTTTTCCGTACCGGTAGCGGGATGCCTCAAAATACAGGCCCAGCCGCCAGGGCCAGGGTTTCCGCTGCAGGCACCGTCCGTGAATATCGTGATGTTGGGCAGGTCAGTCATGCAGAAAACGACAGCAGCCGAATCGGCCGCAAGTCGAAATGGGGTAAGCCATCAATGCATGGTGGGACTTCTGGGAAGAAGTATTTGGTGGGATCAACGTTCGCGATAAACAATGCGTCCGCGATTGACGTCGTAAGGTGACACCTCGACGATAACTCGATCGCCGGGAACAATACGGATGAAGTGCTTCCGCATTTTCCCGGCTACGTGAGCCAACACCTTATGGCCGTTATCCAATTCGACACGAAATTGAGTGTTGGCAAGGGCCTCGATGACCTCTCCTTCGACCTGAATGGCCTCTTCTTTGGCCATAGAAAAACATCCTCTCTGTGGTTAGGTTAGGGGTTTCTCGCAATTGCGAGCCAACTGGTTGTAAGTAGTGGGCCGCGAATTGCCGCCAATTGTGTCAACCTTGCCCAAATAATTCTAGATCATGTGCCTCGGATATATCTCATTGGGTGGGAATTTAGGCGACGTGCCCGCGACGTTTGATTTCGCTATGCGTCAACTTGACGCGATGTCGCAAATTGAAGTTCGCGGCATCAGTTCGAATTTTCGCACTCCTGCCATGGGTGAGAACGCTGGAGCCGACTTCTGGAATGCGGCGGCTGTCGTCTCGACATCGTTGGGGCCGGAAGAGCTACTCGACGTCTTGCAGTCGGTTGAAGATGCATGCGGGCGGACTCGAGAACTTCATTGGGGTCCACGAACACTGGATCTTGACCTGATCCAGCTTGGGCAAGAAATCGTCGACACCCCGCGGCTCAAATTGCCACACCCGCACTGTTGGTATCGCCGCTTTGTCCTTGACCCGTTGGTCGAGATCGCTCCGGACCTCAAACATCCAACAAAATGCTTGAGTTACGCTGAGTTGAGAGACCGGCTGCTGCCACGACCGCTGCACGTTGTGTTGCTGGGTGAGAACACTCTTGTGGAGGCAATTCACAAGCAACTGGCCGACTATCCGGGACTTATCTTCGATCAATCGCTGAGTGACGCGGGACTTATCATTGGCCTCGACACAGAATTCGAGGCCCCCATTAGCAGCGACTCGCGGTTTCTTCAGCTACCCGTCGACAAGAGCGATGCAGTGCAGTCCGTCAACGACGCACTGCTTGCCGCAGCACCACATAACTTGCCTGCCAGTAACGACTTACGCCCCACTTAACTGCAGGTTCGATTATGCCGATAATAAGAATTGTATCGCCGCGCGCTTTCGCAAAAGAATCTCTGTCCGAGTTCACACATGGAATCCGAGTTCCGACACGATCCAATCAGCGGTCGCCAAGTGATTATCGCTCCGGCGCGCGAGGATCGTCCGCACGAATTCGGCGTTGATTTACCGCGCCAGAGTGATTCCGAGGATCCTTTCCTCGAAGGAAACGAGGCCATCACGGGCAGTGAAGTCTACGCCGTCCGAGATCCCGGCAGCAAACCGAATTCGCCCGGTTGGAAAGTCCGCGTTGTCCCGAACAAGTACGCAGCTCTCGAAGATCGTCCTACTGAAGATTCCCAGCGTGGAATGTACGCGGCATCAACCGGTTTCGGAGTTCACGAGGTCATTATCGAGTGCCCTCACTTCGAGACGAATATGTCGCGGCTAAGTGTCGAGAATATCGGTCAAGTCTTGTGGACGTATCGCGAACGTCTTCAAACGTTGAAGCAAGACTCTCGACTTCGGCACGCTTCGGTGTTCAAAAACAAAGGAGCACTCGGCGGCGCATCAATTGAACATTCCCATTCACAACTGATTGTGACATCACGACTGAACGAAGTTGTCAAGCGAGAAATGTGCTCAGCATCGGCCTATTATGACGAACACCAAATCAATCTTTTCGAGCAAATCATTCAGCACGAATTGCAGGTTCGTGAGCGACTGGTCGTCGTCACTGACAACTTTGTCGCACTGTGCCCTTTCGCCAGTCGATTCGCTTACGAAACTTGGGTGATTCCCAGGTGGTCAGTCTGTCAATTTGAGCAGATTGACCAAGCGTTGACTGCGGAACTTGCCACGATCATCAAGTCTGTGTTGAAGAAACTAGAAATCGCCTTGCAGGATCCACCCTACAACTACATATTTCACACCGCACCTTTCGAATCCGACGACGCGGCCACTTATTTTCGGTGGCATGTCGAGTTCATTCCGCGAACAACCGTTGTTGGCGGATTCGAATGGTCCAGCGGCTGTTTTATCAATTCGGTGTCTCCCGAATTTGCGGCCAACAGATTGAGTGGAATTGATTTATGACCAAATATCAATGGCAACAAGACTCGTCATTGAGGTTTGGTCATGCGTTGTTCCACTTGATTCCAGCGGCATGAAGCCACATGGAAAATGATTATGTCTAATCCAATTCGACTGCTGTTAGTCATCCACAATCACCAACCCATCGGCAATTTCGACGGCGTTTTCGAAGACGCGTATCGAGACAGCTACTGGCCGTTCTTAGAGACGTTACGTGATTACCCGGAGATCGCCATCTCGTTGCATAACTCTGGTAGCTTGCTCGAGTGGCTTGAACGTCAGCGTCCTGAATACATCGATGCCGTTCGTGAACTCACCGATCGAGGTCAAATCGAAATCATTGGAGGCCCGTTTTACGAGCCCATCCTGGCAAGCATTCCGCGTCGCGACCGAATTGGTCAAATCAAGGCCTATTCACAGCACCTCGAAAACCTGTTCGGACAACCAATTCAAGGGATGTGGGTCCCCGAGCGAGTTTGGGAACAATCGTTCGCCAGCGACATCGTCAAGGCGGGCATCGGCTATACCATTCTGGACGATTACCACTTCAAGTGCGCGGGACTCACCGACGAGCAACTCTATAGTTACTACCTGACTGAAGATGAAGGTTACAACCTGCGTGTCTTTCCAGGCAGCGAGACATTGCGGTACACCATTCCCTTCAAGGACCCGTATGCCACAATCGACTATCTGCGAGAGATCGCGGCTCGCCAAAGTAACGCCGTCATCGCTTTCGGCGACGACGGCGAGAAATTCGGAACTTGGCCGGGAACCAAAGAGCACGTTTATGGCGAGGGCTGGTTGCGACGCTTCTTTGATGCATTGCGTGAGAACAGCGAGTGGCTCAAGGTCACCACAATGTCCGAAGCCGTGGCCGCGGCTCCCGCTGCCGGAAGATGTTACTTGCCCGATTCCAGCTACCGTGAGATGACCGAATGGGCGCTGCCCGTCAGCGGCCAGGTAGCTTACGAAAACCTCAAACACCGAAAGCAGCACGAGGACGATTGGTCCGAAACCCAACAATTCATCCGGGGAGGCTTCTGGCGAAATTTCCGAGTCAAGTACTCCGAAGCCAACGATATGTATGCTCGAGTGCTTGAAGTCAGCGAGCGACTGGCAAGAATGTCTGCCAATGAAGCTTACCGCGACAACACGGACGAACTGAACGACGCGCGTCGCGAACTTTATCGGGCTCAATGCAACTGCTCGTACTGGCACGGAGCATTTGGCGGGCTGTATTTGCCGCACCTTCGCAACGCAGTTTACAACTGCGTCATCGTCGCCGATTCGATCTTGGAATCGGTTCAAAACGGCGAGCAAAAGAAATGGGTCGACATCAAATTCGGCGATTTTAACTGCGATGCAAAGCAAGAGATCCGGTTGTCGAACGATCGATTGGTCGCGTATCTCTCGCCCGGTAATGGCGGCTTGCTGTATGAACTGGACATTCGCAGCACGAACCACAACGTCTTGGCAACGCTGAATCGACGGCCTGAAGTGTATCATCAGAAAATCATCGAACACGCTCAACATGCCGGCGAGCACTCGGACGAAGCAGTCGAGAGCATTCACGATTTGGTGCGCTTTAAGCAGCCGGACTTGGACAAGAAGATCGCTTACGATAATTGGCCGCGAAAGAGTTTGGTCGACTTGTTCTTGGAACCTGGACTGGAGTTGGAACAGTTCCAAGAAGGCGTCGGCGTAATCACCGAGTTGAGTGATCAACCGTTCGAGATGCGTCGCCGAACTCGTGATGATCGAGCGGAAATCGACTTGGCCAGTGTTGCCAACGTGGGCTCTCACAATGTTAAGCTGACAAAGTCCATCGGATTGGATGCCGGGCGATCAGCCATCGTGTTGTTATATGTTCTGGAACAACTGCCCGCGGGAGAAACCATTCACTTTGGAGTGGAATTCAACTTTGCGGGGATGGCTGCTGGGGCCGATGATCGATACTACTACGATTCAGAAGGTCAGAAACTTGGCCAACTCCAAGCAGTCCAAACCTTGAACGAGTCCACACGGATCGGCTTGGTGGACGAGTGGCTCGGTCTCGACGCGAGCCTTGAAGTTTCACAGCCTGCTGGCATTTGGACGCTTCCCATTGAATCGATCAGCACGTCAGAAGCTGGCCTCGAGCTTTGTCATCAAAGCAGCGTCGTGATCCCTCACTGGGAATTTGTCGTTCCGGCGGATGGACGATGGCAAGTCGAACTGAAACTGATTCTCGACACATCGGCCGCACAAGCCCGTCGACTTCGTGAGGCTCAAGCCGTCAGTGAAGGATCTGAGTCATAATCGCTCTGCGGAGGACTGCGATGAACAATCCCCTTGCTGTAGCAGAAGCGGACATCGAACCAGAAGCCAAACCGACCAAGCGGCAAAAGGCGTTGGCGGCGATGCTGACAACCGGCGTGTTCCTGGTGGTCTACATTCTCAGCGTCGGCCCAATGGCGGGCATCCATCGTGCTGCTGATTTCAAGGAATTTGGTCAGACGTTGGAGGTCATCTATAAGCCGCTCGTCGTGATCGTGAAGAAAGACGTCCGACCGTTTTCTACTGGCCTGAAGTGGTATATCAACATCTTCCGTTGATGAACGAAAAGAAGCCCGGCTTTTGCCTTTGCCAAATGCCAGGCTTCTAAGAAATAAAAACGCCCACACAGATGACTGTGTGGGCGTTTCACTTTTTTCTTCACAAGAAGCTTCGAGGCGACTTAGAAGTCACCAGGTTGGTCACGTGCTTGTCGAGTTGCCAACGCTTGAAGCGTACGGAAGTCGACTTGTTTGGCGATCGATCGAACCGAACCATCCACCAAAGCAAAGTGGCAGACTTGGTCGTGCCAACTTCCGAATCCGAAGAAGTGGATACCCGAGTTCGTCCAGTACGTGTCAAAGTTGGCTGGCTGTGACGTCGGCGTTGCACCATCAGTTCCACGGTCATGGACGCCGTCGCCGTTGTCATCGGCGTAGCGAGCACAACAACTGTTACCGTCACCCCAAAGTCCCATCATAGACTCGCCGAAGAGAATCGTATTGGACTCACCATCCTTAACCGTTCCAAACGTGACGGCACTGTTGCCATACATCATACCGTTTGTCGTTGGAGTTCCGGCCGTTGTCGGACTCGTTCCCATACTACAACGGTAGGTGCTATAGCCGTAGTTGTTCGGCCGTGCTGGCGACAAGCTCGAGCTTGGACATACATAGCTGGGAACCAAGACTTGCATGGCGGTATCGTTTTGTCCGCCTGAGCCAGAACCCTTGGGTTGATCAAAGTCAACGCCCGTCGTGGTCATACCCATCTGAGGCAAGATCAACGATTGCCAACCCCAGTTGTCGGACATGATCCAACTGTTGATCGTCACTTGCTGGACAACACCAGCAACTGGCGGCCCCAACGGCACAACAATGTCTTCGGGGAAAGCTGGCGGTCCCGGACCGATGGCAACAGAGCCACTTCCGCCGGGAGCAGCGATGAATCCCGATGGGAACACCTTAAAGCTACTCTCATAGTTATGAGTAGCCAGGGCGATCTGCTTCAAATTGTTAATGCATTGAGTGCGGCGTGCTGCCTCACGAGCACTTTGCACGGCCGGCAATAGGATCGCTGCCAAAACCGCAATAATGGCGACAACTACGAGCAATTCGATCAGCGTGAAACCGCCCCGCTTCTGGAATCGCTCTACAATTCTTTCTCGCTTCATCGGTTACCTCCCGTTATGAGAACGAAGCCCCCTCGGCTTTCCAAGAGACTATCAGTATCGCTTGTGTAATTCAATTCTTTTTAACATTCGCCACAGTATCACAGTTATTCGCCATCATAGCGAAACGGCGCAAGCCGTCCGGTCAATTGCTCAAGACCACGTTTGACAACCAGGCGGCTTGAACCGCTCCGCAGCAATGTCTTCACACCCAATCTAACGTAGATGCTACACCTCTCTTTATTATGAACGCGGCAGCAGCACGCCTGTTGAACACCGCTGATTTCACCCGCCGGCGTAGTCACATTGACTACGAACGAATCGATTTGAGTGATTATGTGCTGTTCAGCGAGATTCGACTAAAGTCGTCCTGGCAGACGCAAACTATTTCACAAAAAAGCTTTAAGGAAATCACGATTCGTTTGGCACGATCTCGGAATCACTTATGCGATTAATCTCAGCCAAGTGAAAACGAAATCGAGCCTCAATTGGACGTCCGCCGGCTCGAGATCGCCAACTCACTGTTTGACCACCTCTCGAAATCATCCCTAAGTATATGGAGCAGTCCAATGAAAAAACTACTGGTTCTCTGCGCCCTCGTTGCTGGAATCTCTGTTTTCGCTACCGATTCGGCCAATGCCGACCATCGCCGATCGGGAAGCTCACGAAGTTTCTCGCGCAGCCCGATTGTGATTCGATCTTACTCGTACCCAAGTCGATTCCGCAGCTACAACTACTCGTACTCGCCGTATCGACGATTTAGCTCGTACGGTTACGGCAGCCGTTATGGCTACGGATATCGCCCCAGCGGCTTCAGCATTCAATTCGGCCGCGGAATCGGTTTCCGATACTGCCGCTAAGAATCAACTTCGAGTTCTCCGGTTCTCAACGTCCCCTCGTGAGTAACCGGATTGAGATGGCGAACGGTGAGCACCGCTCACTGGTGATCCTTTCCCCCCTTCACCAGTGAGCCAAAGCCCACCGTTCGTTTTTTGTTCTTTGAACGTCGACCGTGTAGTTGAGAAGCCCGGCATTTTGAAAATGCCGGGCTTCTTGCCTTCAACTCGTCCTGAAAGTTGACATCGCTGACCATTGCTTCGACAATCACACGCTTCAGTGAACCTTGATGCGTATGGACCATTGGCAGGAAGCAACCATCTGCGATGACGGAAACTCTAGGGCGATTCTTAGGCTACGATAATGTCTCGGCCATCGAGAGCATTCGACCGTCGTTTGGAGCCGAGTGGGCTCACAGCGGCCCTGCGTGGGTAATCTTCGGATGCTTGGCACTGATCGGTCTATCGGTCGCCTTCTACAGTCGGTTTCAAAACAAGGGGACTCGCAAGGCCCGCATGCTTTTAGCGGTAGCGCGATCTATTGTGCTTTGCATCTTGCTGTTGATCTTGGCCGACCCGATTCTCGAGATTTCTCTGACAAGTGAACCGAAGCCGCTGTTTTGGGTCCTGTTCGACGGCACCGACAGCATGGCGATCTCGGACGAGTATCCTGAAGACGATCTGAAGCGTATTCAATCCTCAACAGAGATCGACGAGTACCTCAAGAATCGAAAGAAGCCGGACGCCGAGACAGCTGACGAGCCAAAAGTTGATGCGCAGGTCTTGAATGTTGACGAGAGTCCACAGCCATCGCGAGCCGACTACGTGCGAGCGATGTTGGCCTCGAAAGACGGGGACCTGCTGAGCCAACTCAACGAACGATTTCGCTTAAGAGCGTACCGACTTGACAAACCCGACGGAGTCGTCTCGCTGTCGCTTGCGGGAGAGGACGCTTCCGAAGATGACGTCGATGCCGACTTCTTGGCCGATCAATTGACGACAGAAGGCCAAGTCACCGCGATCGGCAACGCATTCGATGACCTAACCCGCCGGCATGCGACTCAGAATTTGGCTGGTGTTTTGGTCGTTAGCGACTTCGATCAAAACGCTGGTGCCGCACCGTTGAACTCGGCAACAAAGTTAGGTGTTCCAATCTTTACAATGGGCGTTGGTGCCACGACCGCCGTGGACTTGTCGGTCGACATGCAAACGTCGCTGAAGATGAAGAAGGCCGAGTCAACGTCGATCAACGTGACCTTACGACAACAAGAACTCGACGGCGAATCCGTCGCCGTTCGAGTCATCGCGTACCCCGCTGGCACGCCCGAAGAAGACATCGAAATC
>PBMZ01000148.1 GCA_002722955.1 Planctomycetaceae bacterium
GATGGAACCAGATGCGATTGACCATGACTCGCGCGGTCAACGGGTGGTCTTTGCTGATTAACCAGTTGGCCAACGCCAGTCGGCGACCAGTTTTGTTCGAACCTGGCCAAGGCGCCGTTGGCGTAAACGGAGTCTTGCCATCCGTTAGTACAGACAAGACACCAGGTCCTACTAAACGTCCCGGTGTCGTAATCTGACCGCGTAGGTAAATGTAAGTATTGGATGGTTCGCCACGATCCCAAAGTGCACGGATCTGTGGTGCCTTGGGCATATCGGTTTGCAGCTCTTTGATCTTCTTAGCAGCGTCAGCAGCGGCCTTCTTGTACTTCGAGTCGGCGGCAGCCAAAGCTTTCTCGTCGAATGTCAATTGCTTGCTGAATTTCTTGGCAAGGTACTTTTGGACTTCGCTGCGTTTCTTGTCGTTTGTTCGGATAGCTTGTTCGACATCGCTGCGAATGACCTCAGGAATCGACTTGAGCTTTTCAGCCAGCAACCGGTTGCGAACTTCTTCGCGTTGTTTTGCGATCACCGTGTTAATGTCGTAAATCTGCCTCTGAATAGCGGCCTTGTCCGCTTCCCACTTCTTCGTGACTTCCGAGGTGACATGAGTTAACACTCGGCCGGGTTTCTTGGCCTTTGTTTGACCGGGAACGAACGACGGTTTTAGCCAATCGTGTTCATCGTAGGCTCCCTTGAAGGTTGCCATCAGTCGGTAGTAATCCCGCTGTGGGATTGGGTCGTATTTGTGACTGTGGCACTTGGCACATTCCAGAGTGAGTCCCAAGATGGCGGAACCAAACACCTGCAGCTCATCGGCGATGACCTCGAAGCGTTCTTCGACCGTGTTGACGATGTCTGATCCCGTGCCGTCGGGAGCCATTCTCAAAAACGCCGTGGCCACCAAGTTGTCCATCATTGGCTGCGTGATCTCTTTGGCGTTTTCATAGTCAACCAGTTCGTCACCGGCGATCTGCTCCAAGAGGAAGCGATCGTACGGTTTGTCCATGTTGAAAGAACGAACGACATAGTCGCGATACCGCCAAGCGTGCGGTCGGATCGGATCGGCACTTCGCTTTCCCTCGGAATCTGCATAACCGGATAGATCAAGCCAGTACTGTCCCCAACGCTCGCCATAGCGGGGCGAGGCCAAGAAGCGGTCGACGATTTTTGCATGCGCGTCGTTCGACTGGTCTGCTAAAAAACGTTCGACGTCTTTCCAGTCCGGTGGCAGCCCCGTCAAATCAAAGGCGACACGACGGATCGCTGTCATGCGGTCTGCCTGCTCGTTGTAGCTCAAGCCAGCGGCTTCCAGCTTTTTGAGTAGAAAGGCGTCAACGGGCGTTCGGACTTGGGTTTGATTTTTGACCGCGGGCGGCTTGGGTCGGACCGGCTTTTGAAAGGCCCAAAACTGTCGATCCTCATCGGTTACTAAAGCGTCGGACTCGGTTGTCGCCACGTCAGCGGCAACTTCGATGATGGGAGCACCGTACGCGATCCACTGCGTTAGGATTTTCAACTCGGTGGCATCCACGGGACGCACGCCGTCAGGTATCAACCGCGCCGGTGGCGGCATGTCCTTGGCATGAATCTTCTTCAGCATCAAGCTCTCTTCCGGTTTGCCCGGAACAAACGCCGGACCGGACTTGCCGCCTTTGAGCATCGATTGCTTTGTGCGCAGATCCAAACCCGCAGACTTCTGCCTGAGGCCATGACAGACGGTGCATCGCAAATTCAAAATCGGGATGACATCGTGTTGACTCACTTGGGGAGCGGCCGAGGCTTGGGATTTCGCCCCGCTGCGAATCCACTGCAACAGTGTTTCTTTCTCGCGGCTGGTCAGCGGCTTCGCGTCCTCAGGCGGCATCGTTCCATCGTGAATGTACTCATAGAGGACGCCTTCTTTGGGGTTTTCTGCGTCTAGAATTGCGCCGGATTCGCCACCCTTGCTGAGACTGGTGAAGCTGCCCAGATCGAGTTCCGCTTTGCGTGCCTTGCTGTTGTGGCATTTGATGCACTTTACTTTAAGAATCGGTGCAACGTCTTTCTCGAACACCAATCCACTCGCCTGCTCGTCTGCAACCGAGACCGAAGCGACGGCAATCACAAAGCCCAGGAATGTGAGACGTGTTAGCATGATGAATTCCGGCGGGAGTGTGTGGAAGGCAAGGTCGGGAAACGCGCAAGAGACGAATTCCCAAGACTTATAGCGTACCCGCTAAGTTGTGAAATCGTCAATTCGAGCCCATGAGTCGCTTGCGGAACTCCGCCGCGAATTGCTTGTCATTTTTCAAGCAGCGCTTGTTCATGGCGAGGGCCTTGCGAATACGCGTGACAGTCTGAACCATCGGCGCCGTCAGCAGTTCAACGATCTGGTCGGGACCGTACTCTTCCAACTCTTTCACCGTCGTGACGCGCAGGAAATCGAAGACTTGACGGGCTTCGTAGTCGCGTTTAAAGAAGTGATCCAATTTGGCATCGCCGGTTATGCGCGGACGACCCAATCCAGTCGAGGCGCGCTTGACTGCTTTCTTGACGACTCGCTTTGCAGCTTTGGCCTTTGTTGTTTTCTTCTTTGCTGCTTTCTTTTTCGACGCCTTCTTCTTGACGGATTTTTTTGCCTTTTTCACTGCCTTCTTTTTCACTGCCTTCTTCTTCGTAGTCTTCTTGGCAGCAGACTTCTTGGCGGCATTTTTTGCTTTCTTCTTGGCCATGTCGGACACTCCCAGCGGACGGTTGAAGAGCCTCGCTCACGCTTTGGTTACGAAGCTACATACGTCGGATTCTCGGAACCAACCGGACCAAATACACGCGGCCGTCAAATCCAAAATTCATTTTGCCGGGTATGCCATGTGATTGGCAAGCAGATCGGCGGTTCGCGACAATTCACGAGGAGAAATCAGTCCACTGAGGTTGTCTAGAAATCCCAAGGACAAACGCCAACGGCCGAGCACGTCGAACATGACTTCCAAGCATTCCTCGTCCAGCCCGAATTGATGTTTGAGCTCGCGGGACTCATCCGGTGTCAGATCCTCGAATTGACTGATCAGCAGAAAATCGCCTTCGTTGGCCAGTGATAGGTGGAGGTTTCTTAGCTCGCTAGGCAATAAGCCAGTGACCTTGAATTGCGCGTGTTGAGGTCCGCTGATCATGTGATGAGTGATCACGGTCGGTTCGGTCTCGGCAATCTGTGCCGCAAATTCGCAGACTGCGTAGACAACACTTTCGTCCAGCAAGTCGCCGGCAAACACTTGTTCGGGGTGAGCATGCTTGACCCAGGTTTCCGAAAGCAGGTCGAGTTGGATGTGCGGCGGCACACTGCGCAGGAAGGGGACTTCGGTAAGGTAGCCAAAGATTTCTGACTCGCCATCGATCTGCTCGTGCAACGCGATCTGTTCGATGGTCTCCATAAAGGCAACTCGAAACGCGAGATAGGCCAGCGGAGTTGTGGGCAAGATGTCTGAGGCGATGGCAAGCATGAATCCATGCTGCCGGACGGCTAGACCAAACACAATACGAAACTACTCATTGACCCGCGAGAAATTGGCATCTCGGCCGCTCTGGGCAAATGGCGGTGTTGAGTCTACGCAACAGATCGTTAAGACCCGTCGAAATCCAATTCGCTGCCAACATCCAACCACGTCTGCCCACCGATTTCACAACCGCAGGCTGCGTAATGGTATTGAAGGGCTCTCCGACGCTGACTGGTTTGATTGGGCGGCGTGAAGTGAAACAGCTCGCCGTGGAATATCAATGCGTCCCCCGGCTGTAGCGGTACGGCGAGGACTTCGTTGTCATTCGGAGCATCCGTCATGCCGTAGTTGTCGCCATCGCCGGAGTGAGGAGCGATCCCGTTTCGATGAGAGCCCGGAACGATGTGCATGCATCCGTTCTCTACGGTTGCTTCGTCACAGGCGACCCAAAGCCCGACGACTTTGGGCGGACTGATTCGAAAGTACGCGTTGTCTTGATGCCAAACCTTCGTGCCACTGCACTCGGGCGGTTTCATCATCAGCATACTTTGCAGCACATAAACGTCTGGTCCCAACAATGCTCGGGCGACATCGAGCCACTCGGCCCGCGCTGCGAATCCGCGGAAGAAGTCGTTGTGCTTCACGATCTTGAAGAGTTTGCGGACGCCTAACTCGAGCCTCTCGGGTTTGAACTCCCCCTGCAAGACTTGCGGCTCGTGCTGAATGACTTCGGCTGGGAAGTCTTGCGGAGACTCGCAAATCCGCGAGATTTCGCTGCACACGGCCTCGATATCGTCTGCACTAATCAGGCCATTGACGAGCGCGAATCCTTGATCGGTGAATTGCTGGACTTGAGTTTCGCTGAGCATTGGGACGCCCTCGGGATGGCCTTGGAAACGCATCCGCGTATTGAGTGATGCAACTCGTAGAAAAAACGAGAACACGCCATGCGCATTTCCGGCAGGTTTATCCGAAATCCTGAGGATTTCTGGGAATTCATGCAATGGATGACGCTCCAGCGGCGTCATACATTAGAATTCTGGTAAGTCGGGCAAACTTTTCGGGTTCTCCGGTTTGCGCGGTGTTCTCGACTCACTATCTTAATCCCAAGATATCAGAGAAGTTACATCATTCTCGGACTTGTCCGACACCTTTCTCGAAGGAGTCAGCAGATGCTTCGTTCTGCGTCTCGTTGCCGATTTTCCGTACGGCACTTCATAACGATTGCTTTATTCTTGACGGCAGCCATTGGGTCGAATGCGGTGTTTGGGCAAGACCCGCCGACCGAAAACGCTGACGATAAGAAGCCCGCTGACACGTCATGGGATCGACTTATCTACCTGCCCTATAAAAATTTAGGGCAAGTCATCCAGGACGGAACGTCGTCAGCGATCCTGCCGTACATCGAATACCTGAAGATGCTGCAGAATCAGAAAGCCAGCGGAGCCAAGGTCGACGCCGTGATCACCGAGGCTCACTACGTCGCTCGAATAGACGAGAACTTGGTGCGGATCGCCGCGAAGATGGAAGTCCAGGTGATGGGAAAGCCGTGGGTCTCTGTCCCCATTCGATTTGGAAATGCGGCCGTCGGCAAACTCGAGGTCTTAAACCAAGCCGATGACGCCGGCGATCCCAAGGTGCTTCTGCAAGGAACCGGGGCGGGCGCGTACTCGTTGTTGTTTGGCGAGACTGGCAAGCACTCGATTCAATTGGAGCTGGAGACTCGCATCCGGACCTCACCGGATGGGCAGAGTTTTGATTTGGAATGTCCGACCATTGCGGTGACGACTTTCGAGCTGACCGTTCCCGAAGCCGACCAAACCGTGAACCTGACACCACAATTGGTATCGCTACCCGTCGACGCAGCTGACGGCGAAACTCGCATCAAAGCGAACTTGGGATCGACACCGAAAATCTCTGCCTTGTGGTATCCGAAGGCCAGCCTAAAACCGGATATGGATCTTCTGACCAGTGTCACCAACTACTCGCTAGTGACGATTCAGGATGGCTTGATTCACACCGATGCGTTCTTGAATTACGAAATCCTTCGCGGGGATCTGAATCAATTGCAAATCGCTGTTCCTCTTGGACATCGGATTCTAGGCGTTTCCTCAGACGCTCGGATCAAAGGCCAGAACATTGCTGCCGAGGAAAAACGACAAGTCGTCACCGTCGACTTCCTGGGTGATGTAAAGAAAGCCGTCAAGGTTGAGGTTCACACAGAGCGGCCCTTGCCGGACGACGTGTTTTCGGTCGCCGGCGTCGATACCAGTGATGCGGCTCAGGGGATCTCTGCCATGGATGCCGTACGCGAAAGTGGACAAGTCATCGTTTCCGATGGCAACGACATCACGGTTGCTGTCGAAGAACAACGTGGCTTGATTCGTATCGACTTGAACGAAGTGCTTCAGCCGTATCGTCGAGCGAATTCGTTGACCTACAAGTTCTACAGTCAAGAGCATGAGCTGAAACTCTCGACAAAGCCTGTCGAACCTCGCATCACCGTCAACCATTTCTCGCAGTTGGTGTTTCGTGAAGACGAGCTTCGACTGCGAGCTGACTTGCAATACGTGGTCGAACGCGCCGGTGTCTTCGAGTTGTCGTTAAAGATTCCCGATGACCTGACGATTGATACGGTGACTGGCAATGCCTTGAAGGAGTACAACGTCGACGAAGATGCCAAGACGTTGCTGGTAACACTGACGGAGAAACGCCAAGGCGCCTTACAACTGCAAGTAACCGGGCATCGCAAATTCGATGCGGAAGCTGACGAGACCGAGCAACTTGTCCCGTTAATGGAACCCCTCAACGTCGTGCGAGAAACCGGCAACGTAGCGATCTTCGCACCCGACGCACTCGAGGTCATCACGGATGAAGAAAAGCTTGTCTCGGCACAACCGTCTCCCGTGGCGCCATCTGTGCCAGCAGCCGGCACTAGTTTGGCGTCGTCATGGCATTACACGCGACGACCAGTCGAGATTCCTGTCAAGACTATTCGCAAGCCGACTCGTTTAACGGCAACAATCGGCACATCGTTGAATCATAAAGAGGAACTGATCGAGGTCGTCTCGAGCGTCAACTTCACTGTTCAATACGCTGGGCTGGATACTTTTCGCATCGCTGTGCCAGCCGACGTTTCAGACAGCGTTCAGATTCGCTCGACGGCACCAACAACATCAGCTGCCGTCAAACAAAAGACGTCGGCCGATCCTGAGGACGGTTGGGTTGTTTGGACAATCGTCATGCAACGCGATGTACTGGGTACACAACCATTCGAAGTCACGTATGACCTGAAGCCGGGCGCGGCAGAAGGCGACGCGAATTCAGGGCAAACGTCGACTTTGATCAAATTGCCACAAGCACTGGGTCTTGAAGGTGGCGAGTCAGCAGGCGTGGGAAAAGTCGATGTCGCCTATGTGGAAGGCGAGATCGCGGTCAGCAAGGACCGGTCGCTGGCTATTTCCGCTGACTCAGACGCCGACGTCTTGGAAACCATCGACGTTCGCGAGTTGCGTTTGTTGGCTCAAGCGGGCACTTTGACCTTCCGCTATTTTAAGCAGCCGGTCGAGTTAACGTTGTCGGCAACAAAGCACGAAATCCAGCGTGTTGTCGAGACGGTCGTTTCCAAGGCCATGGTCGAAGTCGTGATCGGTCGCGATCAATCGGCGACTTACCGATGTCGCTACCGATTGAAGAGTAGCGAGCGACAACGGCTGCGGATCGATCTGCCGGCAGGTAAAGAGTTGCTGGGACTGTTGGTCGACAACAAGCAAGTCAATCTGGAGTTAGACAACACCGCGAAGTCGGATGAAGGCTGGAGTGCCTTCTTCATCAATGTCGCCCGAACAAAACGATCGGAAGAGCCGTTCGCGATCACTTTGCAATTCCAAGTCGAGCTGGATGACGCCTTCGAAGCTGGCAGCGGTAGCCTGCAGCTACCCTTACCCAAAATTGGTGGGAGCGGACCGGAAGTTGTGGTTCAACATCTTCGCACGGCCGTATGGGTACCGAAGGAGATCGCATTAGTCGGGTCTGGCGACAACTTCGACATGGAACACTATGGGTATGGCTTCGATGTGTTGGAGGCCGCGATGATTCGGTCGACTTACGCGGGCGATTACTTCGACAACTGGGTCGACGTTTCCTCGGCCAATACGTTGGACTTTCCGATTCAGGGCGTGACGTACGTTTATTCGAATCTTGGGGGCGCCAGCGAGATCGAATTGTCTTGGTGGAATATGCCGACCTACACCTGGGTTCTCAGTGGTGCGTTGATTTTGATCGCGCTGATTCTTGGTGGGACAAGCTGGGAAAACCGACTCAGTATCGTTTTGCTGATCGGCTTCTTGGCAACGGTCTACGGCTTATGGAATCCCGAATCTGTTGCCCAAGCGATCCTGGCGGCACAGTACGGGTTGATGGCCATGTTGGCTTACTGGCTGATCCGTGCGTTGTTCACAACGCGAGGGCTCAAACTTGCCTCGGCCGGCTCATCGCTGGTGTCTGTGAACTACGCGGTCGTGCCACCGCCGGGTGTGTTTGATGAGTTTCAGGAAGATAAGAAGTAGCCGATTTCGGATTTGAGATTTCAGATTCTGGATTTGAGATTCTGAGGAGAGCTTCGCATGAGCGGTGCTGTATCCAAGCGTTCTCGATGTTTTTATCAGTGGGCCTGTTTGCTTGCGTTGTTGTGTTTCGCAACCGGCAACAATGCCGTTGCGCAAGACGCGTCCAAACAGGAAAGAAAGCAGCGCGTGTATGTGCCGATTGAGGATCTTGATGCGGTCCTCAAGAATGATGGCAAGGGCGTTCTGTTGTCTGTGGAAGAATTCGAAGAGCTCTACAAGAAAGCGGCCGCCAACCGAGCTGCCGCTTTCCGACAACCGGCGGCCGTCGTCATCACCTCAGGCGAATACAACGCGACGATCTCGGGAGATCACCTGATCATCGTGGCGACGATTCAGTTCCAACAATTCGTCGATGGATGGCAATCGATATCGATGCCGCTGCGAGGTCTCTCGATCGAGAAGGCACAAGTCGGCAACGAACCAGCAAGACTCGGTCGCCGAACGCTTCAGCATCAAAACCAAACAATCGATGTCTTGGAACTGTTAAATGATAAGGCTGGTTCCTTCACGCTTGAGCTGACAATGTCGACGCAGTTAGCCGCTGTCGGCAGCGATCAAGTCGCCGCGTTTGGAGTCATTCTATGCCCATCGGCCAAGTTCAATGTCACCGTGCCAGCGAAGAAGCATTTGCTGGTGAATGGACTTTCCATCGATCGCCCCGCGGATATCGATCAACCGGCCGCGTATTCCGTTGCCGCTGGTGGATTGAGAGACCTGCGGCTCGTCATCACCGAACGTCAAAGTCAGCGGACAACGGATTCCCTATTGTTCGCGTCGACCGGTTTCGGTTTGAACGTGGCACCCGGTGAAGTTACCTGGCAAGCAGTCACCTCGGTGCAAGTTTATGGAACGCGCATCGATCGATTGACGTTCTTCGTTCCAAGTTCCCTCGAAATTGCCGACGTCCAATCGACCGGTTTGGAAGCCTGGGAACTTTCCGACCGCGATGGCAACCCAGACTTCACACAAATTCAGCTCGACTATCGCCAACCGTTCGACGGCAACCGCAAAGTGATCTTTAAAGGCGTCATGACAACTCCGTCGGGAGCAGCTTGGAGCGTTCCGACACTAGAGTTAAGCAACGCGACGTCACACATCGGCCGCGTCTTGGTTCAACATCCGCCCGGTGTCCGTTTGCGAGTGATCGACAACACGGGCGTCCGCCAAGTCCAAGTCGCCAATAGCCCAGCATCATTGACACCCGACCGAGACGCACCAGCAGCCGGAAACGTCAGCCGTCCGTCGTTGGTCTACAACGCGTGGCGAGAAAACTTTTCGCTGAGCTTTGTGACTCAAACGAAGCGGCGTGAATTGCAGACCAGCATTTCGACGATCCTGGATATCAACTCCGCGGGCTTGGATGTGATCAGCATCGCGACCTTAGAGGCTTACTTCGCTCCATTGTTCGAGTTGGATATCACATTGCCGGCGGAGTGGACGATTACTGGGATTACTTTTCGGGGTAAACCAATCCAGTGGCAAACATTGCCGCAGGAAGCTGGCATCCACCAAGTTCGCTTGTCGCTGAAGCCCGCGTTGGCAATTGGCGAAGCCGGTCAATTGACGATCGCCGCGCATCGCGATTTAGAGAACTGGCCGATCGAAGACGATCCCGTGGACGTTGCAATTCCACGGATCGTATTGCCTCAGTCAAACGTTGTCGAAGGCACATTTGTTGTTAAGGCCGAGCCCGACTTGGACGTCACACCGCAAGAAGTCGTGGGACTTGACCCCGCGAACATTAAGGTCGAAGGACAACGTCTCGGTTATCGATACCAAGACTCGAACTATCAAGGTGCCATTCGGATTCAACGCAAGGCGTCACGGTTATTCTCACGAACTGTTGCCATCTCGCGTTTGGATCGAACGGCATTTCACACTTACCTGGAATCCGATATCACGATCGAAGGCGGCAAGATTCGGACGATTAAGCTTGCCGTATCGGAATCGGCCGGTGAAGACATTCGCTTTCGATTGCTGAGTTCGCTGTCGCGAATTGTCGAGCAACAGGCCGGTGAGGTTGTTAACGGAGAACGGCTTTGGACGCTTCAATTGGATCAGCGTCGCAGCGGCTTGCTACGCGTGGCTGTCGACGTCACGAGCCCTGTTGACGAACAAGAGAACTTCGTGCCTCATCAGTTGCGAGTCGTCGGAGCTGAACGGCAAAACGGATTCATCGCGTTCGAAGCAGCCGGTGATCAACAGATTCAAGTTCAAGCCGTCAATGCCGGTGATCGAGCATTGGACGATGTCGACCCGGTCGACTTGCCAAACGTCAGTTATACTCCGCGCGAGCGAATTGTTGCGGTTTATCGCTATCTGACGGGTGGCTACAAGGTCTCACTTTCGGAAGTTCGCTTTGACCGAGTGGCCGTTCCGACAGCCGTTGGTTACGACAGTCACATCACCAGTATTTTCGGCCGCATGGGTGACATTCAGAATCAAGCGAAATTCGAGTTCGTGGCGATTGGCGTGCAAAGTCTTCGAGTCGTTTTGCCCACATCAGAGACGACATCCAAAAATGAAACGCCCGAACTTTGGGCAGCCCTTGTCGATGATCAACCTGTCGAGATCCGCCGAACCAAAGATGCCTACTTGGTACCATTGCCCGCAATCGGTCGGCCGGACGCGCAACGATGTTTGGAACTGTTTTATCGAACACAGGCCGTGCCTCTTCACGGGACTGGCAAGATTGAACAACAGCCGCCGTCGCTTTCTGCCATCAATGGCAAGGGCGTCGAACAACCCATCGAGTTGCTCGATCAAACTTGGTCGGTTTACTACCCGCAGGACACATTGCTGACAGAAAACACCAGCGTCTATACGGCTCATGATTCGATGGATCGAGCCAGCGTGCTTGGCCAAGCCCAGCAGCTGATTCGGGTCGGCTCCCTTAACCTTGTGCTTCAGCAAAGCCTGTTGGTGGCAGTGATCATGGGCATCGTTGCCGTCATGACGATGGCTTATCGTCGCCGCGGCTTTTGGGGATTTGGCGCAGCGACGGCAGTACTTTTATTGATCGGATTTTCCTGGTTCGGCATGCAGACTCGCGTGTCGAGGCCAGAGGCTTTAGTCAGTCAATACGCTAATGAGGATCCTCAACTGACGACCGGCATGATGCTGGCTGAGAGTGAAGCGGGGATGGCCGGGGATTATGAATCGGAAGACTATGCCGAAAGCGGTGAAGGCGCCACAGAGATGTCGGAACCGATGTTCGATGATCGCGCCGATCGTGAGATGAAGACCGAGTCCGAAGCGCCGATCGTTGCCACTGATCCGGCCAGTGGACCTCCACAAACTGCTGCAACTTCTCCAGCACCTCTAACACCTCCATCACCTGGCAGTCCTCCCCCTCCCACTGAGGTAGAGCGATCTCGTGAAATCCAAAAGGGGCAAAGGAACTGGAATGCCCTTGATGAGGTGGAACAATCGGCAATTCCATTTGCCACTCGTCCACAAAATCGAGCAGCTCAACCGAGCAATTCGCCGACGAAGACTGATAACTTAGCAGAACGAATACCATCGCCCGACGAGCCTCAAATGGCTCAAAACGAAGGAGATATTGCTGGCGACTTCATCAGTGGGTTAGGCGAAGATGAACTCAATGGCCACCTCGGGATGGAGGGGCGAGGGGCGCGGCTGTCATTGGCACTATCATTACAGCCACCCGCCGGTTCGCACTTCAAGCAATTCCGCTACTCGGGAACGGAATCGGGCAACCAACGTGTCGCTTTATCGCTTCGCTTCGATGACTGGACTTCGCGACGAACATGGCTCAGCCTGATTATCGCAGGCATCGCTTTGGTGTTCTGGTGCCTGCGAAGTTGCTCGGTAACTTGTCGAACCGTTCTGGCGGCGGTTGGCTTTGTTATTCCGCTGTCACTCATCACGGTGGCTCCCGATCAATGGCACGTGCTCTTGGACGGGATCTTCTTCGGAAGCTTGGTTGGAATCGGATGTTGGCTGTTGTCGCCGGTGCTTGGCTTATGCAATGCGATCCGATTGCGAGTTGCTCGTCTTATTATTGGTTCGGCGACAACCGCGGCGTTGATTGCTGTTTGCTTCTTTGCTCAGACGGGAGAAGTGCATGCTCAACGTCAACAGGCGAAGGCACCGGCTAAGAAGCCCTCCGTTAGCACGGTTCGTCCTGATTCGATCATCGTGCCTTACGATCCGGCACAAGGCGCCAACAGTGCGAAACACATCTTCGTTCCGCACCAAGAATTTATCCGGCTCTGGAATGAAGCAAATCCTGATCAGCCACTGGACCCGGCAAAGCCACGGCTATCCGGTTCTATTGCGAATGCCTTGTACTCGGCGAAGCTTGTCCCGAATGAAGATGGCAGCAGTGGAAGTGTTGAAGTCAGTGCAAGGTTTCTGTTGCACAACCACACCAACGACTCGATCAAGTTAACCTTGCCGCTCGGCAGAGTCGCGCTGACATCGGCGAAACTGAATGACGAAGCCGCCCCTTTGCTGACTCGCGTTGAAAAAGGCGTCAGTTTGGATGTCGTGTTACAGACGACGGGAGCCCACGTGTTGGATCTTCAGTTCGCTGTACCCGCAAAGCTGACGGGGCCAGCCGGTCAGTTTCAAATTCCACTCGGTCGCGTCGCATCCGGGAAGTTGGAATTCACGCTGCCCAACAACGACTTGAATGTCCGCGTCAACGGTTCCAGCACAGCCTTCCGTGTCACCAGTCGCGACCAAGCATCCATCATTGAAGTTCCCATTGATGGCGGCGGCTTGTTGAGTGTCGCTTGGCAACCCAAACAAACTCGTGGCGCCGTTGATGGCATTATCCATGTGGAGTCGGCAATGGCGGCATTGATCGATGATGCTGGCATTCGCATGCGAACAAGTCATCATTTCAATGTTCCGCAGGGTTCGATGTCCGATGCCGAATTCACCTTGCCAGAGAATGTGAATGTGCAAGCAATCGTGGGCCCGGACGTTGGAGGATGGCAACTGAATGAAGAGGGCCAACGTAGCATTCGTGTCTTCTTCCGTCGCGCGATCGAAGATCAGACCAGTCTTTCGTTTGATTTGTACGCAGATCAAAAGCTGCAAGAGGCGCAAACGAACTTCACCTTGCCCAGCTTTGAACCATTGCGGGTGACCCGTGAGATTGGCGTGGTTGGCGTGTTTACCGGCCCGCAATTTGGTGGCCGCAGTGGGCAAACCAGCGGTGTCTCTCAAATCAACGCCGCACAGTTCAAACCCAAAATCGCGTTAAAGTTGCCGAAGCAAGCTCCCGTTGTCGCTTACCGATATACGGCAAGGCCAATTAGCATTCCATTGGTGATTACACGCCGGGCACCTCAATCAACGTCCGCTTCTCAACATGCATCCAGCGTTGAGTTGCGCAAGATTCGCATCGCCAGCCGCTTTCGAGTCCGACTGACGCAAGCGCCGCGCTCTTCGTTTTCGTTGCGACTGGCCAACGGCTATCGGCCCGTATCAGTGACGGCATCAGATCTGAACGATTGGTACTTCACTCCTTCAGCGGACGGCGACGGACAAATCTTGACCGTCGAGTTTTCGCAGCCAAGATTGGGATTGGCCGAGATCGCGGTTGAAGGTGTCATCCCGAAGGCGCCCAATGAAGTCACAGCCAACATTGCCGTTCCGAATGCTTTGGAAGTCAGCAAAGCTTCGTCAACACTCGCCGTCTGGGTCGACAGCGCTTATTCGGCCACTCTAGGTTCTTCTCCCGGTTGGCGACCCGTTGCGCCAGGTGAATTGCCAGCAGAATTGCGAAACAAACAGTCGCGACCACTGCAATTCGCGTTCAGCTCGAGCGAGGCGACGAACCAACCCATCACATTAAGCCTCGCACGAGCAACACCACGAGTCTCAGCACATTCCGTCACCTTCATAACTGCCAGCGATGTGTTGTTGGATTACTCGATCGCACTCAAGTGGGAGATCAGCCAAGCGGCCGCCGATCGTTTGCAATTTACTGGTCCCGCCAACTTGAAAGGCAAGCTAAAGATCGAAGATCAACGCGTCCGCCAAGTCAGCGTGAGCGACTTGGACAATGACCGAGTTCGCTGGACGTTGACCTTGAACGATCCCGTGCAACAACAATTCTTCATGATCGCGCAAGCGTCGCTGCCGCCAGAAACCGAGGCTGTCGATGCTGTCAACATTCAATTCGAAGAAGCCAGCACTGCCGCGGATGCCAATGCTACCGCATTGGAATTGCAAAGCCACTATGCCGTTTTGATCAACCTGTCCAGCAGCCAGTTAACACTCGAGTCACCAGAAAGCCCTGAAGCTGTCACCGGCGATGTGTTGCCAATCAAGGTGCGGCAAGAACTGATTGATCAAGCGGCAGAAATCGTGCGGCTTGGTCGAACAGCCGACGCTGCGACACCGCGTTGGACAATCCAACGTTTCGAACAACAACAATCCTCGCCAGCGACCGTCAAGCTTGCCCGCATGGTGACTGTGATCGCTTCCGATGGAACGTGGCGCGGAGAGTTGAATTGCCTGGTCAAGAATCGTAATCGTCAATTCTTGCCCTTGGTGATTCCCGCGAATTCGTCTGTGTTGTCAGTCTTCGTTAAGGCGAAACCGACTCGGCCAGTGCAAACAGTTCTCAAGGAAAGCTCGGTGCAGTTGATCGCGTTGCCGAAGACGAATCGGGCCGACTTGTCGTTCAATGTCAAAGTTGTCATGCGGGGCAAGTTGTCTGACGGTGCCTTGCCCAATGGCTTTCAGTTGACGGCTAAGGACTTTGACATTCCTGCACCGCGCATTCTTTCTCAAAGCGAAGATGCCAAGTTCGGTGTTCCCGTGACTGAAACCATCTGGACCGTGTACTTGCCAGAAGAAATCGATGCCGAAGCGCTCGAAGACGCATCCCGAACCAATCTCGTTGAAGGTGAAGAAGACGACGCCGAATTGATCGTGGCCATCAACCAATTGCGTGAAGGCGTCGATATCTCGAGCAGCTTGACTGGCAAGATGAGCCTGCGGCAGAACTACAACGCCTTTGAGAATATGCAACAGGTTCAATCGATAGCCGAGCAATACGAGGATTTCGCAACTCGCTATTCAGGGAACGCGAAACTTCAAGAACTCTCGGAATTGCGCGGCAAGTTTGATATGTCGTACTCGTCGAACGCGGGAAAACTTCAAATTGACTCGTCCAGAAAAACCGCAATCGTTACCGATGGTCAATCGAATGTCATCTCAACTGATGAAGAGGCCCAGCGATCGTTGATCGATATCAACAACGAAGGCCTCTTAAACTCGAACGGAATTCAAGGCACTAAGACGGATCTCTACTACGACAAGAGTTGGGCGTATTCCGTCAATGGCAAGAGCGGAAGCCCAAAGGAATCCAAGCCAACTGCAAAAGCGACCGAGGAAACGAATAGCCGCTTTTCGAAGAGCAATCGTGCCAACGACCGCTCGGGATTGCAGCGGCAAAGCGTTGAACAGCTCGATGCCTTGAATAAGGAGATTGAGAAAAACAAAAGGCAACCTGCCCAGAGCCAAGACGCGACTCCAGAGTACAGAATAATTATGGATCAACGGAAAAATCTTGTTCGTGGCTTCGGCAATAGCGCTGGTAGTGCCACTGGTGGCGGTGGCATGGGAGGAATTCCTGGAACAAGAATGGGGGGCATTGCTGGGAACGGAAGCGGTGCGGCCGCACAGGGGATGCCGATGGGCGGTGTACCCGGTCGAAGTCGAAATCTCCCCGGTGATTTGCCGGAATTCGCCAATCAATCTACGGCGAACTTCGATGACATCAACGGCAACGGAGTTCTCGATCCTAGGATCAACTCTGTGATCGTGGACGATTCCAAATCGACTGGTGTTTGGACACAGGTCGGTGGGCTTTCGCTTTCGATTGACATACCGAAGGCGGGGCAAGAGCTAAACTTCAAGAAGGTTGGTGGTAGTCCTCGATTGGCTCTGACAATGCGGCCTCAACAGTCGTTAGAGGTTGGCTTGGGAGCAATCTGGACGATTGTTTGGATCGGACTGGGAATCGGCATCGCAATTGTCATTCATCGGGCAGGCCATTGGTGCGCAATCTTTAAATGCCTGCCGTCCGTGATGGTTGCCTTAGGATTGCTGGCCTTCTATTACACGCCCGATGCGATGCGATGGGTTGGCTTCTTTGTGTTTCTGCTTGGCGCGTTGGCTGTTGGATTTCAAAATCGACGAGTTCCAGAGAATGCGACCAGCTAGCAGACTGTGATTCCATGCGACTTGTCGATATCCGCCAAGCAACCGTACCGATCTCACGCTATGCCGACGCATCGATCTCTAGCGGAAACTTGGACACGACGATTGTCGCCATCATCACAGATGCCTATCGCGCCGGGGAGCCGATCGTCGGTTTTGGATTCTCGTCGATCGGACGCTACGGACAAAGCGGACTAATTCGAGATCGTTTTGCACCTAGGTTACTTGCCGCCCCTGCTGAAGACCTTTGCGCCGCCGATGGAAACATCGATCCTTTTCGCGCATGGCAATGCATGATGCTGGGCGAGAAACCCGGCGGTCACGGCGAACGCTGCGTTGCCGTTGGGACGCTGGACATGGCACTCTGGGATCTGGCCGCCAAGGTCGCCGAAGAACCACTCTATCAATTCCTTGGCAAGGTCATTGGGATAGAACAAACATCCCAGCAAGTCCCCGTGTATGCGGGCGGCGGCTATTACTTTCCCGATGACGACATTGGTCGACTGACGACTGAAGTGCGACAGTTTCTTGATCAGGGGCACACGCACATCAAGATGAAAATCGGTGCCGTGCCGCTCGAAGACGACCTGAAACGGATCGAGGCCATCCTAGATTTGCTGCCCGACGGAAGCCACTTGGCCGTGGATGCTATGAATCGTTATTCGCCAGAGATGGCCATTCGAGCCGCTCAAGCATTGCAACCTTATAAACTTTGGTGGTTCGAGGACATTTGCGATCCTCTGGATTTCACAACTCATGAAAGAGTCGCTGCTGAGTATTCGCCACCGATTGCCGCGGGAGAAGCTTTGTTCTCAGCGGCGGATGCTACCAATCTAATCCGCTATGCCGGACTTCGCCGCAATCACGACATCTTTGTGTTCGATCCGGTTCACTGCTACGGAGTCCCCGAATACTTACAGATTGCAGAGATGCTTGAAGACAACGGCTGGTCCAGGCAATCGTGCTGGCCACACGGCGGGCACTTGTTTTCCTTACACTTGGCCGCCGCCTTGAAGTTGGGTGGCAACGAATGCAATCCCCATAACTTTCAACCGTTTGGTGGGTTTGCAGATGGTGCAGAAATCAGCGAAGGATTCGCAACGCTGCCCGACGTGCCGGGAGTTGGATTTGCGACACGACCTCAGTTGATGAATCTGTTTTCAGCGTTATTGACATGAGCATTCCTATCTTGATTTCGTCGATTCTGCTAATCAGCGCGTTCGTGCTGACATTACGACGACGTCGATTGACCACTCATATTTGGGAATTGCTAATCGTTGGTTGACTGTTTGCGTTGTGGCAAACGACCGCGTTGATGATTGACTCGTTCAACATAGTCGATAACCCTCCAAATGTCGGCCAGATTCTTCGTGAGGGCTTTCTTCGTTCATTCCGTGTCGGCGTAACAATTCCCGTCATCTTGACGTTGCCAACTCTATTGTTGGCGCTCTTCATGCAGCGGGAGAAACCGCGACTTGCCATTTTGTTCGGTGGAGTCGTTGCTCTAGTAGATTGCGTGTTGCTAACCGCTCTGCTGATTGCTTTAACGCGCGAAGCTTGGCCGTAAAACGTGACCTCGTAAATAAGAAAAAACACTAAGCCGATTGTGGCATTTCTTTGGCTTCGATTTCGATGCGCGCAACATCGTGCCCTGTCGTCCTGACATCGCGGATTGCCGAATGAATCGCTGCTTCCAATGAATCTGCTTTTCGATGGAAATCGATCGAGAAGACACCACCACAAGTTCCGGGTGTCCCGTCATCACAACCTGCTTCGAACAATTCATCGCAGAGTGCTTCTGTCAGTTCTGGAGAACCCTGAAGGATCGCGCGAAATTCATACTTCGGCATAGTATCACCTGTTTCAGACTTAGGCCTCATGCTCAGTGAGGACAACGGTCCACGGCTCGACGAATGTCCTTTGCGTGATCTTCTGGACTTCTTGGGGTAGAGTAAACTGCTCTCGCGCAACCCTCACGACTTTGTTGGGGCAATACAGTCGCCCCCAAACATGTGCTCGCGCCCCAGCCTTTCGCAACGTCCACCCACGTTGTTCCGCATATTCAACGGCGGCACGAATATGTTTGTTGGGGTGATGTGCCATCGAACTACCCGTAAGTACGAAGCACCCGGATTATACATCTATCGAAACACCTTTTCCATTGGATTCAAACGGTCAAAGGTCGAAGACAAATTTGGGGTGCACAACGGAAAGCTTACACTCCATGTGCGAACTGCGAGGGGCGGCTACTTCATTCCCCGTTTCTTGCCCTGATCCAACAACGCGATCGACTCGGTGACTCGCTTTCGTTTGGTTAATTCTCGTTTGGCGACTTGGATCCAGCCGATGTATTGCAATTGATAGCTTCGTGCCAGGTGCTCGAAGAACTCGCGCTGCCTGGTTGTTTTCTAACGCAGCCTCTAACTCGACTGGGATGTTTGTGTCGATTTCGGGTCGATCTGGCTTGTCCCATAAGCCAGACTCCTTAGCTTCTTCAACCAGTTTCAGGCCGTGTTCGGTCATAAGACCTTCGTCGATGACCTTGGCGACTCGCTTTTTATTCAGATCGGACCAGCGACTTTGTGGTTTTCTGGAAGTGAACTTGCGGACGTACTGGTCTTCGTCGATCTTTTTGATGATGCTGTCGATCCAGCCGTAGCACAACGCCTCTTCGACGGTGCCTTCATAGTCAAGGGACGGTTTCTGCGCGTGTTTCTTGTAGAAGACCAGCCAGATTCCTTTGACTTCGACATTGTGATTCTTGGCCAGCCACTTGCGTCATTCGCTTCGCGTCTTGACATAGACTTGCTTGAGATTACCGGATGCGGACTTCTTCATACTGACTACCGATGAAACGTGGTCACCTTCGCCGCTTAGTCTTCTTGGATCTGCTCCAATCTCTTCAGAGCGTCTTTGAAGTTGTAGTTACATTCGACGACCGCTCCATAGTGGTCTTCGGCAGCGGCGAGATCGCCTTGCTCTTGGCAGATGCGGCCCATCCAGTAGTGAGCTTCGCAAAAGGCATCCGCATCATCGGTGGGATCCAGCAGTGGAATCGCTTTATCAAATTGTCGCTTGGCTAAGCCACCCTTCTTTTCGGCGAGAAAACACTTGCCCAACATCACGAGGGCCTCGGCAGCAATACGGTTGTCTCGAACGGACTGCTGCAAGAGCGGAATCGCGTCAGTGTACTGCTTTTTTTTGACGTATCGTTTGGCCAGTTGAAATTTGTAGCGAACGTCATTGTTGTGCCGCTCGACGCGCTTCTTGAAGACGTCAATTTCGCGCGTGACCAGCTCGTCATCCTTTTTCTTGAATCGCTTCTTCAGGCCTTCGTCGTTGGGCCGCTTCGCCATCACGTCTTTGATTTTATCCACGTCCTTCTTGAAGATTTCCAGCTCGACGTCTTCCACTTGCTCCTTCAAGTCTTCGTTCCCGCCGCTGAGTTCATATGCCTTTTGCAGCATTGGCAATGCCTTGATCGACTCACCCTCGCGTTTGTAAAAGTCGGCGGCGTGAATGTAGACGTCTTTATTTTCCGGGTCCTTGCGGATAGCTCGCTGGAGATCCGCTTCTTCGGACTGACCTGGCCCGTCGGCTTCGCCATCAAGCGACTTACCCAGCCGCTTGGCAACTTCATGATCGGCCATCGCGTCTTTGGTCGTGTCCGCTTCTTCGTAGCCACCACGATCCATCACCGATGTCGCGGCCAGTGCATTGGCCTTTGTTCGCGCTTCGGCGTCGAGCGGGTCAATCTTGCGAATGCGTTCCCAGGCCTCGACGGCGTTTGGATACTCGCCACGTTGTTCGTAGAGTTCGGCAAGCACCTTCAAGAATTCTTTGTTGTTTGGATCAGATTGAACGGCTTTCTGGTAAGCGAATAAGGCGACATCGATGAAGCCTTGATTCTTGCAAGCATCCCCAACGTCGGCGTTCAATTGAGCATCCCATGGATTGATGGCCAAACCTTCTTCCGCGGCCTTATCCAAGTCGCCCCAATTCTGTTTGAGTCTCGCTTTCTTCGTCTTGCCGCGAACGCTGACCAACTTCATGCCGGCCATCTTCGCGCCGGTGCCGTTGTTGTTGTATTTGCGAGTTTCGACGCCACGCAAGGTTTGGCGATAGACCAAGTTGTCAGGGACCAACATGACTGCGCGGGCAAACATGTCGACCGCATAATCCCAATTCTCCTTGGACATCGCCTCGGAGCCTTTGCGCCAACAATCGCCTGCAATTTTCTTTTTATCTGGAGCCACGTGCTTCTCGCTTGATGGACCTGAAATTTTGATCTGACCGCTAGCTATAAATTATCATACCTGTGCGGATCACGCCAGAATCGACTGCCGCGGGCGAGCAAGCGGCGTGGTCAGAAGAGATTAGTCATTAGTTATTGGGCATTAGTCATTATTCAATGAAAGAGGTCGTGCTGAAATCATCAAGCTGCATGCCCAATGAGAAATGACTAATGACAAATAACTAATGATTAATGATCCGTCTTCAGCCGAACGGCCGCACCAACACCATCACGCACTCGCCTTGCGCCGTCCGAGGAATGGAGCGGCGAGCGATGACTGAGCCGCTTGTTTGAGCCAATACGCGATCGGGCTCGCGATGGACTTGCTCAAGACTGTGAATCTGTCCGACAGCCTCGCCCTCGTTGACCTCGTCGCCAAGTTCGAAAAATGGCTCGAAGATGCCACTGCACGGGGCCATGATGTAGTCGCGAGGATCTTCGGCTGCCACGACTTGTGGTTCTGACGTACCAGCTTCCGCAGGCTTCTCCTTGAGAATGCCGGCCCAGTGCAACACGTTTTGCACGCCAAGCTCTGTGATAGCGAGCGTCTCGACTCCGAATTGGGCCTTGCTGCCCATTTCCGTTCCCAGTGTCACCTTGCCCAGGCCTTCGGCGTACGAAGGCAACAGCCCGGCTCCGGCAACGTCTTCGTAAATGAAAACCAACGGCGCGGCCCAAGCTCTTCCCGCTTCGATCATCTTCGCCATTTGTTCTTGGTCGGCGACATTGTGCATGTTGACCGATGGAGCCATATGCATCGAGCTGCCGCCGGAATGAATGTCGACCACCAGATCAGCGAGCGGGATGACTTGATTCGCGACGAAATCGGCAATCATGCTGGTGATCGTTCCTGTGGGGTTTCCCGGGAACGACCGATTCATGTTGGCACCATCGATCGGAGAAAGACGCGTTCCCGAATCGACGGCGGGACGATTCAACATGGGGATGATGATCACTCGACCTTGAATCTGTTCTGGTTCGAGCGATCGCGCCAGCTTGCTTAGCGTGACGGGACCTTCATATTCGTCGCCGTGATTTCCGCCAGACAACACCGCCGTCGGACCCTCGCCATTGCGAATCACGATGATGGGAACGTAGTAATTTGCCCATCCCGCCGAATTCGTCGATTGCGGCACGAAGAGATTGCCGAACTGTTTTCCATCTTTGTCAAAGTCTACGTCGGTGCTGATCAACGATTTGCTACTCATGGACTCCAACTCCCTTCACAACTACTTTTCGCATTGACTCTTCCACCTCAGCCAATGATCGGCCAACACAATGGCGACCATCGCTTCGGCCATAGGAACGAAGCGTGGCAATAGACACGGATCATGCCGGCCTTTGGTGCTGATGTTTGTCGTCTCGCCTTCGCGAGTCACCGTCGGTTGTTCCAATGGCAAACTACTTGTGGGCTTAATGGCGGCTCGTAAGACAATCGGCTGTCCGCTGGTAATTCCGCCAAGCATCCCGCCGTGACGATTCGATTGAGTTGTGATTTGTGAGTCGTCGTCGGCTTCGAAATAGTCGTTGTTTTCGCTGCCTCGCAAATTGGCACAGTCGAAGCCGATTCCATATTCAACGCCTAGCACGGCTGGCAAGCTAAACAGAGCCTTCGCCAAATCAGCTTTGATCTTGTCAAAGACTGGCTCGCCCAAACCTGCGGGAATGCCAGTGGCGACGATTTCAGAGATTCCGCCGATCGAATCTTGTTGCTTGCGAATCTCATCAATCAGATCAACCATTTGCTCGGCAGTCTGATGGTCGGGACAACGAACAATGTTGGGTTCACCTGACGGCAGCTTCTCGATTTGCTCCATTGTGACGGCCGCGGGATCCTCGATGTTAGCGCGAATGTCGCCAACCTGAACGATATAGCCAAGCACTTCTCCACCGAAGGCTGCGGCGATGATCTTTTTGGCAACGACTCCCGCCGCGACGCGGACCGAGGTCTCGCGGGCACTGGATCGGCCACCGCCACGGTAATCTCGAAAGCCGTACTTTGCGTCGTAGCTGAAATCCGCGTGGCCCGGTCGATACTTGTCCTTGATATCGCTGTAGTCCCGGCTGCGCTGATCCGTGTTCCGAATCAGAATCGCGAGGCTTGTTCCCGTTGTCCGACCTTCGAAGACGCCGGAAAAAATCTCGGGTTCGTCTGGTTCGGCCCGCTGAGTGACGATCTTGCTTTGACCAGGCCGGCGACGATTCAAATCGACCATCAGATCATCGACGGAAAGCTCGATCCCCGGCGGTACGCCATCGATGATAACGACGTTTCCGGGACCGTGGCTCTCACCTGCGGTCGTGATCCTAAGTGCTTGTCCGAATGAGTTTCCAGCCATTGTCGAAGTCTTGGCGAGCGCGAGGGGCGATGGGATGGTCGTTGCTCGATGAGTCTCATGGTAACCCGACGCGTGAGCGAGAGACGTTCGCACGCAATGAATCGGCAAAACGCCCTCTTGCAGACACGTGTGAGTGCCCCTCGCTCACGCATCGGGTTACCGTGGGCATCAGCTCATCAGATTGAACTCTCCACCCAATTTTACGATTCTGGCGAAGAATCCGGAACGTGACGAAGCCGAAAAGACTCAAAAATCAAGACAAATAATGATGATGCCAAGAGACAACAAACCAGCTTCAGCCGATCATTCCTAAAAGGCAATCGTGTCTCGACGTGCAATTCCAAAACGGCCATTGCATCTTTACTCCAGGCGCGGCCATAATACATCAAAGTCGTAACATTCGATCTGGCAGGGGATGTCGCGATTCTCGACGCCGCTTTGGTGAGCTTAGCCATTGTTGGGGCTCAAATCTGGTTTCACGCGGCGTTTGGGCCAACTTAATCATTAGGCAAATCATGCATCGTCCGAAGACCATTCGACGAGTGTTTCTGTGCTTGCTGGGATTGGGATTACTCGCGGTTGCTACCCCCATCGAAGCTCAAGAGGCCCCGGCGCGATCCCTCAGGTCCTTCTCTGGCGGAGAACTTCGAATTTCCAACGGGAGAGCTGTGCAGGTCAATCCAAGCCGCTCCCCAAGCGCTGCGCCGAAAGTTAGCAGCAGCCCGAAGCCGTCATCCTCTTCATCTTCGAAGAAACCCGATAACAAGAGTGCCAACAAGACGGAAGGCGCCAAGACTCAGGGCACGCAAACTCCCTCTGGCCCCGCCGTTCGCGCAGACACTCCCAAGTACGAACCCAACGATAATGCCTTCGATGGCCTTCCCGAAGACGGCAAAATCAAAATCAATATCAAAGGCCACCCGTGGCCCGACGTCTTGGAATGGGTCGCGAAGATTTCTGGCCTCAGCTTCGACTGGAAAGAGTTGCCCGGCGACTATCTAAACTTGGTGACTCGCCGAACCTACACGGTCCAAGAAGTTCGCAGCATGATAAACCGGCACCTCTTGATGAGAGGCTACACAATGCTGGTCCGAGGCGAAGAGCTAACGATCGCCAACGTGAAGACCATCAACCCCGCAATGGTGCCTCGGCACAAACCGGAAGACCTGGAAACACTGTCTCCCTATGCGTACGTCAAAGTTTCATTCCGATTGGATTGGCTGTTGGCCGACAAGTTGGTCGAAGAATTGAAACCGATGATCAGCTCGAACGGCAAGCTGACGAAGCTCACATCAACAAACCGCATCGAAGCCATGGACTCGGTCATCAACTTGCAGGAAATCCATCGATTGCTGGAAGAAGAACAATCGGCTGCTGGTGTCGAAAACCTTGTTCGCGAATTCCCGCTGGAATTCACCAAAGCGGAAGAAATCTTAGACGATCTGAAGGTTCTGTTGGGAATGTCCAAGGGACCGTCTAAGGCAATGACTCCCCAGCAAATCCAACAAGCACAACAGCGAGCCATGCAGTTAGCTCAACAGAACAAGGGCAAGGGCGTGCCCGTCCCGCCGAAATCAGAAGTTAACCTTTTGGCGAATCGACGAGAAAACAGCATCGTCGCCCAGGCCTCTCCCGACAAGATGGCAATCATCTCGGCAGCAATCAAACGTTTAGACAAGCCCGTTGGCGGCGGACGCTCGATTCCTGAAATCGTTGATCGAATGCAAGTTTACCGCTTGGCATCAACGGCTCCAGAATCAATCGTCGAAGCGCTGAAACAGGCTGGAACGTTGGATCCTCGAACCACGTTGCACGTCGATGCCCATAACAAGGCGATCATCGCCTACGCATCATTGCCCGACCACTTCACTATCCGCAAGATGGTGGAAAAGCTTGACGGCAGCGGGCGGCAGTTCCACGTGATTCCTCTGCGAAAACTCGAAGCGGAATACGTTGCTGGCACAATTCAAGCCATGATGGGAATTGAGCAGAAAAACCAGCAAACGTCGTCTCGGTCGCGCGTTTACTACTATGGACCGATCATGCCGAACCGCGGCCAAAACTCGCCGGTCAGCAAGTTCAGTGTCGAGGCCGATGTCGAGTTCAATCGACTCTTACTTCGCTGCAACGAAATCGAGCTCAAAGAAGTCCAAGACCTGTTGATCCAATTGGGCGAGATTCGCGTCCGTGGCCAAGGCAGCACGGTCCGAGTCCTCGATACCGGTGGCGCACAAGACGTTCATGAAGTACTCCGCCGACTCAAAGAAGCATGGCCGGGAATCGCTCCAAATAAACTTGAGATCGACGTCCCGCCACCTGCCAAGAAGCCGGAAGCCGAAGAGATTCCTCCGCCATCAGCGCCAGACAAGTTGGACTCGGGCACACGAACCGAAGCCAAACCTGCCAAGCCGGAGATCAAGAAGAGCGCCGAAGTGTTAACACCTCGCGTCTCAACTTCTCCCGTTCCCGCAAGTGAATTCATTAGAGTCGTCCAATTGCGACGCGAAGTTCCAAAGGATGACAGTGACAAAGCCGACAGCACTGAATCTGAAGTCGGTGATAAGACGGAAACATCAAAGGAGGGCGGCGAAGAATCCAAGGCACCCGCTTTTCAACCACCCATTGAAAGAGAAAAGGTCACGCAGCCCAACACGGCTCCCGGCCTTCCCGGTGTGATTCGCAATCCCAAGTACAACGAACAACAGCAGCCCCCGGCAGCAACCCAAGCACCACCCATTCGCATCACACAGGCTCCCGACGGACGTCTGGTGGTGACTTCGAGCGATCCGCGCGTCCTCGATCTGCTTGAAGAAATCATGGAGCAAATGACGCCGAAACGAACGGGGTACAAGATCTTCAAGATGAAGTATCCGACCACATGGGCCTTCAGCGTTCGTCTGAATCTAGAAGATTTCTTCGAGGAGGAAGATGATGGTCCGCCCCAGTATTCGCACAGCCCATATTACGGATTCTCGCCTTCGGGACTCAGTAACAATAGCACGCGCAAGCTGGGCAAGAAGAGACCACCGCGATTTATCTCGGACTCGGACACAAACACGATCTTGGTTCAGGGCTCCGATGAAGAACAGCTGAAGATCATTCAGGAGTTGATCGATATCTACGACGTTCCGCTCGATTCCGAAAACAAATCGGTTCGAGTCACTAAGGCCTTCTATTTGAAGTACTCGAAAGCCACGGTTATTGCTCAGACGATCAAGGATGTTTATCGCGATTTGCTCAGCTCGAACGACCGCGCACTGCAAAGCAATCAAGGCAACAATAAACAAGAGAAGCGGCCCGTCGAACGCAGCTACACGTACATTTATGGTGCTGGTGGCAAGGACAACGAAGATCGCGATCCGCCGATCAAATTCAAAGGATTGTTGTCCATCGGTGTCGACGAGCTATCCAACACGCTGATCATCTCCTCGGCAGAAGGATTGATGGAGAACGTGGCAGCCATGGTTGAAGCATTGGACATGGCCGCTCGACCATCATCCAGCGTACAAGTTGTCCCAATCAACGCGCGATTCAACTCGTCGTTGTTGCAGAAGCAACTGGAAAACATCTTCGGTAAAGGCAAGCAAGCACAGAAACCAGCCAACGGCCAACAGCAGCGTCCGCCGAACCAAAAGATCGTCCCGAACCAAAACGGACTGCCGCAGCAGCCTCGGTAGAGTAGCCATCACTCTCCGAGTGATGAGCCTTCCTGCAAGACCGATCGAATCGCACGTGCGGTTAGCCTCACGCTTTTGTTATGTACCACGAGACAAAAGCGGCGATGAATGCCCGCTCCCCAACCCTTCGAGGTTGTGATTCTGTGTGGTCCCGCGACTCCGCTCGCGGGACGTCCTGCGAGCGGAGTCGGAGGACCACAAGAGCTTTGGAATGTGAACCAGTTTGGCACGTGTTCGCAAGACTCATCACTCGGAGAGTGATGGCTACCTTACGAGCGCCGCATCGATCGCCTCGAACGTGCGATCGCAAACTTGCGCCAACACTTCGCGTGGCATTCCTGGTGCGGGCATCAGGACAATCACGTCGCCTAGAGGTCGCGTGACGAGTCCCAGCTTGCGTGCTTCTCGAGTGACCCGGTGTCCAATCCGCTGCTCGGCCGGAAACGCAGCCTTCGTGCCCTTGTCTTGCACCAACTCGACGCCTGCCATGATTCCCTTCTGTCGAACATGACCAACGTGGGGGTGATTGCTGAGTTCACTCAGCCGGCCGGCAAGATACTCACTATTGCCGCGTACGTTTTCGAGCACGCCGTTGCGATCCAGCAGTTCCAGCGATGCCAAGCCAGCAGCACACCCCAGCGGGTTGCCCGTGTAAGTGTGCCCATGATAGAACGTGCGTCCATCCGATGGATGCCCAAGAAATGCACCATAGATCTCGTCAGTCACCAAGGTTGCTGCCACGGGCAAGTAACCCGCGGTGATGCCTTTGGCCACGCACATCAAATCCGGTTGCACATCTTCTTGCTCGCACGCGAACATGGTCCCCGTTCGACCAAAGCCAACGGCAACCTCATCGGCGATCAAGAGTATCCCTAACTCCGCCGTCAATTCGCGAACACGACACAAGTAGCCATCGGGATGCACCAGCATCCCCGCCGCTCCTTGAACCAGCGGCTCGATAATGAACGCCGCAATGCGTGCCTGGTTTTCTCGAAGAGTTGTTTCGAGTTCGCGGTAGCAATGTTCAAGGTATTCGGTCGCGGAAACGCCATCCGGCGTTCGATACGTGACTGGCGAGGGAATGTGTAGCGTCTTAAACAACAGTCGCTCGTAAGCCCCATGAAATACCGGCATCCCACCGACGCTGACCGAGCCAACCGTGTCTCCGTGATAAGCACTGGCCATGCCAACAAAAAGATCGCGAGTCTCCGGCTTTTCACCCTTTTGCAAGTGGTACTGGTAAGCGATCTTCAAAGCGACTTCGACGGAAGTCGCGCCGCTGTCGGAATAAAACACCTTATTCAAACCAACTGGCGTTCGGTCGACCAGTTCCTTAGCCAGTTGAATGGACGGCGGACTCGAGAGTCCAAGCAGCGTACTGTGAGCAACCTTGTCCAGCTGCTCGCGCACCGCCGCGTCAACTTCGGGAACTCGATGACCGTGCATGTTGCACCACAGCGAAGACACTCCGTCCAAGTACCGGTTGCCATCAGTATCGATCAGCTCAAAGCCTTCCGCGGCCTCAATGATCGGCGCGTTGTCCTCGACGAATTCCGACATTGGAGCGAATGGGTGCCAAACATAGTCGTTATCCCAATCGCGAAGTTGTTGCGTGTTCATGATGCTTCCTTGGCCAGTTGGACTTCTTGGACTGGCCGAGACAATCTTTCGGCACCTTCATTGACGACCTGTGCGGCTTGATCCAGTCCCTCGCCAAATACTTGAATCCACGCCCCCTCACTCAACCCAGTTTCAATTTGGACTTGGCGAGCCAACCCGTTGCCGCCTTCCTCACCGGGCTGGTAAACATAGAGGAAGCGTCCCCGCGAGGTACGCACTATGGAATCTTTCGGGACAAGCAACGCTGGCTCGGGCTCTCCCGTAAACGTGACCTCGGCCATCATGCCTTCTTTGAGAAGGGGTACGTTTTGCTCACCAACTTTTTTGAATTGATTCTTCATGCGCACAAGCACAGGAAATCCACGAGAACCGGACTGCCAGTCGCTGCGTGGAACGACAGAAACAATCGTTCCTGTGACCGTCGTTTTGTTTTCCGGGAAGTGGACGGAAGCCGTTTTTCCCAATTGCACGTTACGAAGGTCTCGCTGATCGACGCTTACCGCCACATTAATCTGATCAAGCCGCGCCAATGTCACGACGGGATCGCCGCGTTTTAGGAACTGACCAATGTAGGTGTGTTCCATGATCACGTAACCGTCAAACGGAGCCTTTGTGGTTCGCTTCTTCTTTTCCGCCTCGAGGAACTCGACTTTGACCGCCTGAGCCTCGTGTCGAGCTCTTGCCTGTTCCACGACCTCCTTTCGCGGACCAGTGCTGACAAGCCGATAGTTGGCTGTCGCCGCCAAGTGTGCCTGTCTTGCGCCTTCGGCTGCTTCTTTCGCCTCATCCAACTCGTCCCGATTCGTGGCGTTGTTGCGAAACAACGCGATAGCACGAGTATGTCGAGCCGTCATGCGTTCGTCCAATGCTTTGGCGGCAAGCATTTTCGCACGCGCCGCTTCGACTTCCTCGACTCGCGATCCGTTCTCAAGTTCCGCCAACTCCTGTGATCGCTCGGCCAAAACAGCTTTGGCTTCGCGAATTCCGATGTCAGTGCTCACCATTCGCAATTCCGACAGAATTTCCCCTTCCGCGACGAATTGTCCGATTTGAATGCCGTAAGATTTGACGACGCCGTCGGCTGCTGACGCCACGACGCTTGTCCGCAGCGGGACAACGGTGCCGATCCCCGTCACCTTAGGCGAGACCTCTCGACGCTGGATTTCTGTGATCCGAACCAATGCTGGCGGCCGTCCTTGTTGTTGCTGCGAAGCCTCTTCAGAGTCTCCACAACCCACGATGGCAACAGCCAAAGTGGAAAGGAGTGTTAACGATCGAGTTGAATGACGGTTATTCAAAGCGTAGATTCCTATTTTGGGCAACTCGTTGAGATATCGATTAGAACATCTTCAACGCAGATCGAAAAGCGGGTCACAATGGCAACCTTCGAGCTTCAATCTAAGATCGACACAACAGCCGACGAGTTGTTCGCGTGGCACGAGCGAGCTGGTGGCTTTCAGCGGTTGGCGCCACCGTGGCAAGACGTCGAATTGCTCGAGCACATCGGTGGTCTCGAAGAGGGTTCTCACACAGAATTCCATGTCAAAGCCGGACCTTTCCGAAGACGCTGGTTTGCTCAGCACTTCGATTGCGACCGGCCACATCGATTTCGCGACCGGCAATTGAAAGGCCCCTTTTCCAGTTGGGTGCATACTCACCAGATGACACCTGAAGGTGAGAGCTGCATGCTCAACGATCACATCGATTACGTCTTGCCGTTCGGCATTTTGGGGCGAGTGATCGCGAGGCATTGGATGCACGGACAATTAGATCGAGCCTTTCAGTACCGTCATCGAGTCACCAACAGCGACATCAGCAATCACCAGAAATACCAAAGGCAAGCGATGAAGATTCTCATTGGCGGTTCCAGCGGCCTCGTGGGCAAGCAACTGGTCGCTTATCTTTCCGGTGCCGGTCACCAAGTCATTCGACTTGTTCGACAACAAGCAAACGATGAGAATTCCATCGTCTGGGATCCGGTCCAGGAAACCATCGACAGCGACGCGTTTGAGGGCATCGACGCGGTCATTCATCTCGGTGGTGAGAATATCGCCGGCGGCCGTTGGACCAAAAAGCGAAAAGCTCTAATTTATGACAGCCGCATCAACAGTACGACGTTTCTTGCCAAGACGATCGCGAATCTGCCCTCACCGCCCAAGACATTTATCACCGCCTCGGCCATCGGCTACTACGGTGATCGTGGCGATGAGGTCTTGAACGAAGACTCCAAGGCGGGAGAAATGTACCTCAGCGAAGTCTGTCATGACTGGGAGCAAGCGACTCAGGCAGCTGCCGACAAAGGCGTGCGAGTCGTCAATGCACGAATCGGCGTCGTCCTCTCCCCTGCTGGTGGCGCACTCAAGGAGATGCTGCTCCCATTCCAACTTTGTGTCGGTGGCATCGTTGGCAACGGTCGGCAATACTGGAGCTGGATTGCTTTGGACGACGTCTTGGGAGCAATCGAACACATCCTGCACACCGACGACTTGAGCGGTCCGGTGAATGTGGTCTCGCCAAACTCAGCAACAAATCGCGAGTTTACGAAGTCGCCAGGAAAAGTCTTACGGCGTCCCACGATATTTCCGATGCCAGCGTTTGCGGCTCGAACGGTGCTTGGAGAAATGGCCGATGAGTTGTTGTTGGCGAGTGCTTTGGTCAAACCAACCAAACTGCAAGATACCGCTTTCGAGTTCGGCTATCCTGAGTTAGAACTCGCGTTGCGTCACGTCCTGGGGCGTTAAGGATCGAGGAAAAAATTGCACCAGTGTTTATTCCTCAATCTCAAAAACAAGAGGCAGCATGAGCAACGCAAACAAATCAAGCGATTGGCAATCGACAAGCACCTTTTGTGCTTGGTCGATCGTGGCTGCGTTCTGTACTTACTTTTGTATGTACGCCTTCCGCAAGCCGTTCACTGCGGGCTTTTTCTTGGATGCAAAACTGGGCGACATTGACTACTTCTTGGATACAAAACTTGGCGACCTTGACTACAAGACCGTTCTTGTGATCTCCCAGGTCTTCGGCTACACGCTCTCGAAGTTCATTGGTATCAAGGTCGTCTCGGAAATTACGGCTGCACGCCGAGCACAAGCGATCGCCGTGCTGATCGCCACGGCCGAGGTCGCACTGATCGTTTTCGCATTGGTGCCGCCACCTTGGAATTTTCCCGCGCTGTTTGTAAACGGCTTGTCGTTAGGCATGGTGTTTGGAATGGTTCTTGCCTATTTGGAAGGCCGTCGGCTGACCGAAGCTTTAACGGCCGGCCTGTGCGCCAGCTTTGTCGTCTCCTCAGGCGTTGTTAAATCTGTAGGGAGTTACCTGATTGAATTCGGCGTCAGCGAATACTGGATGCCTGCGACGACGGGACTAATCTTTGCACCACCTCTGTTCATCTCGATCTGGATGCTGACTCGGATTCCGCCGCCCAACCCAGACGACATCGAACACCGCAGCGAGCGAGTTCCCTTGAACCGCGAAGACCGCTGGCGTTTCTTTCGTCGCTACTCAGTCGGCCTAAGCCTGTTGGTGATCGTGTATGTCGCTCTAACAACACTGCGAAGCGTGCGCGACGATTTTGCCGTTGAAATTTGGAGGGACTTAAGCGGAACAACCCGACCGGCTGTGTTCGCTCAGACAGAGACCATAGTCATGATCGCCGTTGTCACACTGAACGCGGCTACTTTTCTGATCGTTCGCAATCGAACAGCTTTTATGATGTCGCTGATGATTGTTATTGCAGGCTTCGGTCTCGTCGCGGGAGCCTCGATCCTACAAACAACAGGCATGGTCGGCCCGTTCATGTTTATGGTGTTGTCAGGAATTGGTCTTTACACGCCGTACATTGCTTTTCACACAACCGTTTTCGAACGCATGATTGCCGCATCAAAGAATAAGGCGAATCTGGGGTTCTTGATGTACTTGGCAGATTCCAGCGGCTATTTGGGATATGTCGCTGTCATGCTGACCGACACGTTTACCGACTCGAAGGAAAACATGCTCGGCTTCTTTATTACGATGTCGTATGTCGTCTCGGCTGCTTCGATTGTTGGCATTCTCTTAGCAATAGCATGGTTTCGCCGATCGCTGCCAAACGACGAGTGAACGCTTCGTTTAACCCGTAGCCGAAGGCGAGGTCTATGCTCAAACACCTCGCCAACGGCTACGGGTTAAACGATGGCGTCTTCCAGCTACTTAGCTTCCACTTTGATCCACGATGTCTGAGTCACCAGTTGATTCAAGGCCGCAAACGAAATGTGAGCGTTGGTGGCGTATCGCGGTGTCTTATTGGCCGGGTATGTGGCCAACGTCGCGTCGCCAACGAGGAAAACATTGAAGTCCTCGGAAAGGTTTTCGTAGCCGGCCGTTGTTCGGCAGAAACACATGTCCGTGGCATAGCCGGTCAACAAGACATGACGCACGCCGCGTTTCTTCAAGAAGTCTCTTAGCGGCGGATAGCCGTCATCGTCGTAAATCACGATGTCGTCGTCATCCAGACTGATGTCTTTGGTGACTGGAATCGGCAAGTCCCAAAAGCCAGCATTGTTGTAGCGGCTTGATGCGTCCAAGCCTGGAAATTGGCGAAAGTAATCCTTGACGACCGAACCGGCCGAAAGCTGAATCGTTTTCACCAACGGTTGACCGCGATACTGGAAACTCTTGAGCTTCTTATCCAGTTGCTTCTTGCCAAGCTCGCGTTGTTCTTTCGTCGGCTTCGTTCGGATGCTGCGATACAAGTTCTTTCGAATGGCGTCTTCTTTACCCGGTAAACTATACATCACGAACCCAACATGCGGTCGCAAGCGTTTGAGCAGCGGATCGATCACCTTTCGCGTGTGTCGACCTGCCAGATGATTCTTTCGCGGCGTGCAGAAGTCGCACACGCCCGCAGGTTCGGGAGTCTTCCAACCTTGCCCGTCATCAATGCCCCACGGATGCACCATGATCACCGCCGTGTGTTCGGCCGACAACCGGTTCGGCAGCTCGATGATGCCTCGTGCATTATACGAGAACCGCCATGCCCTGACGTGAAGCTTGCCGTTCTTATCGTTCACGAGAATCGGCGCCTCGAAACGTGCCTCTTCTTCGATTGGCTGCACGAATTCGGGAAAGTCCGCCAGTATTGGCTTTGCGTCTTTGATTGGCGTCAGCGTGTTCTGATAAATGCGAACTTTCGGTTCGCCAGGCTGAGAATCTCGATCATCGGCTGATACCGACCTCTGGCTGATGACGAGCAACATCAAGCCAACAGAGACAAGGAAACAACTTCGACGAATAGCTTGCATGATGTTGACCTTACATCGAAGCTCAAGCGTGACTAAAGACTCTTCAGCAGTGAGGCAATGTCGATACCGAGCTTCTCGCCTTCGTCGATCATTGCTGTTCGCGTTGCTTCGTCGACCACGATTCCTTCTTTCAGTCGACGACGCATTGTGCGGAATTCCAACTCGCCGGGCACGAGGACTTCATCGAAGCCCGGTGCCGGCGCCGACGACTTCATGTACTCGATGGTTTCATCCATCAAACTTCGGAATCGATCCAACGGGCAGAAGGTTGAGGGATCAATCACGATAAAACACACACCGTTACCGAAGACTTCCGTGTCCTTGGAACTGATCCCCGAAAGAACGCTACCGAGAATCTCGACCAGCAAGCTTAGAGCGAATCCCTTGTGGCCCGCGTGTCCGCCCAAAGGCAAAATACCGCCTCGAGGCGGACCGTAAAATTGATTTGGATCGTTTGTTCCATTGCCGTCCGAATCCAGAATCCAGCCGTCGGGAACGTCTTCACCTTGGTTGCGGTAAAAGCGAATCTTTCCTTCAGGAGCCACCGACGTGGAAAAGTCCGAGACGAGCGGATCGCCGCCGGTGGGAACAGCGTAGGCGATGGGATTCGTTGCCAGCCGGCCTTCTCGACCACCAAATGGCAAGACGAAGTGCCCATAAATGGGCGAGTTACACGTGGCCAGCGCGATCATGCCTGAATCCGCTGCCAACTGAACCCAAGCTCCAAGCCGTCCAACATGATTGCAACGGCGAGTGACCACGCAGGCCGTTCCATGTTGACTGGCGATATCGATGCCAGCTTGAATCGCCTTCTCGGCGCCAACGGAACCGAAGCCTTGGCCACAATCGACAACTGCGGTGGTCGGCCCTGTGGACTCAATGGAGACTTCAGCATTCTTGTCCAGTGAACCATCTTGAACAAAGCCAAGGTACTCGGGAATTCGAATGACACCGTGTGAATCGTGCCCCATAAGGCTGCTCATCACGAGTGAATCGATCGCGGACTTCGCCAAATCGCCGGGCACTCCAGCGGCGGTGTAGAGAGCGATACCTGCTTCGGTAACGGAATCCGAGGTGAATAAACGGCTCATATTGCTGGCTTCGCGATCAGAGTTGGCATTGGAAACTGTCAGAGTAATCGGAAAACAACTTGAGTCCAAGCACGCTTCGCGCATTTGTTCTGACGGCGACGCAGCGCCAGCACGTCGTCAACGGCTAACACCTTGCCGATCACGAATTCAGCGATGAAACCTAATCCCTCGTTGAGATGAAACAACCGATGGGCTTTGTACGGGCAACCTTGATCGGCTTTCCGTCGACGAACGCTTGTAGCGCGTTCTTGAGATCGTGCTGAATTCCCACACGACGTTTCTTGCCCAAGTCGACGAAGGTGTTGTCAACGCGGCCTTGATAGAAGACCTTGCCTTCTCGTGATAACAGGATGGCTTCCGGCGTCTTTTGGGCCTTGAATTGTTTGACCCATTGATGCTTGGTGTCGATCACGACGGGGGCGGTGATCTTAAACTCCTTAGCGTGCTTGGCCGCGTCTTTTTGTTTGAGGCGCTTGTCCGGATGTACCAAGAAGAATTGAACGCCAGCCTTTTCATAATCACGTTTTAACCGCGCCAGCGAAGGTTGGTAGTAATTCGCAATCGGACAGTCTGTCGAGATGAAGACTACAACAATTGCCTTGGTTTTCTTGTCTTTGAACGGCTGGTGATCGTTGCCAGCGATGTCCTTGAATTCAATCAGTTGATCGGCGGCAGCAGCGGAAAGCGATGAGAGAAGCAGACAACAAAGGCCAAAGCATCGAAGAAGACAGGGCTCCATTACTCGACCTCATCCTTTCCAAGAGCTCCGTCACCATCGATGTCGAATTGATCGAAGTAACGCCGGCGTAAGAGAAACGGCATCTCACTGCGTTGCAGCTTGCCGTCCTTGTTCTTGTCCCATTTCGTGAAGTTGCGTTTCGGATCGTTGTTCTTCAAGAATTGAGCCACCAAGCGGTTGCCACCGGCGACTCCTTGAATCGTGTACCGTCGAGTCGCCGCTTGAAGACGCACGGACTCGGCTTTGTTCGCGGCTGTCACCAACAAGGTCATACTTCCCATCTCGTCGGTTGACTGTCGCCCCCAGCGAATTCGCCGCGGCGGATCGTACGGATTATTGGGGTTTTCGGCTGAGTTGTCATAGACCAATTTCGTGTGGACTTCCGTGCCAGCCGGCAATCGCACGAAGTCTTTGAAGTAGTAGCGGTCTTGCCAATCCAAGTTCCAGTCGTCGATGTACAGCAACGACTTCTCCGATCCATCAGGTAACTTGGCCACCATCTTCATCTCGCGGCAAATGTAATGCGCGTGGCCGCCGATGCTGACCGCATCCACATCCACCGGAACTGTGAACTTGTCGGTAACCACGTATTCGCCTTCACCGGCGGGGATGTCAATTCCCTTGCCAAAGCTAAACAGCGGCGGCACTTGGATGGGCACCAATTTTTTCGAGGGTGGCTTGTCAGCGAAGTAGAGGCCAATTGTCGCCTTTTCAGTTTCTTCTTTTCCGGACGGATGAAAGTGAGTTTGCATCACGATGTCCGAGCCTTTTGTCATGGGCATTGCCAAGTCGCCTGGTAGGAACGCGACGCTGCTGCCAGGCACGTATCCGCCCAATGCGCCCGTGATGCGAAAGCCCATACCATGAATTCCCGGTTTGCCATCCTTGCCGTCTTGCTTGCGAGCCGATCCCGTGTTGTCCAAGAAGAAGATAGCGTGGTGTACAACGGACCGAGCTTGTGGCCTGAGTTCGACGGCCTTTACCCATTTGTCTTCGGGTAAGGCGATCGGGAAGACAAACGAACGATAAACATCGGGGCCATCAGCGGGAACGTCGAACCCCTTCTTCATCTCAACAATCAAATCAGGTTCGCCCAATTGCCAGCCATCGGTGAATTTCGGCAGCGGCGGGATCTTGGCTTTATCGCCGATTGGACAACCAGCATCGACCCAGCGGTTGAACTTTTCAATTTGCTGCTTCGACAAACGCCGCTCATTGCGAAACTCGCCATGTCCTGCAACAGGATGCCACGGCGGCATCGTTCGCTCGTTGATCACACTGCGCAAAGTTTTGGCACGTTTCGAGACATCCTCATAAGTCATCAAAGCAAACGGCCCAGTCTGTCCCGGCCTGTGGCAACTGGTACACTTCGAAAACACCACCGAAGCAATATCCCCACTAAAGGTGACTTTGGATTCGGCATGCAGTGTTATTGGTGAGAGGATCGCAAGCAGCGCGAACACGAGAATCGACGGCTTCATCCGGAAGCTCCCTAGGAAAATGTCCAATGATCAAGCACCAACGACCAATGGAGGTTGGTTGTTGCTTAACTGCATTAATCACACGCAGTGTTACCAAGTACAACAACCGCTGGTTTCAATGACCACAAGAAAATAGCGAATTACCAAACCGCACCCAATGCCCATCTTCATTGGTCATTGGTGCTTGGACATTGGTCATTTAATCAAACGGCGTCACTGCCTCGCCGCCGTCGCGGGTGGAAAGATCGGTGTAGGTTTGATGGTTGATATTGGTGCTTAGGTAGCGGACAGAACCATCACCCATCAAGAAGTGGGCTCCGTCGGTGTGCCAACTCCAGAAGCGTTCGACGATGCCAGATGTGTACGGGCCGTCCAGACCTCGGCTTAGTCCGCGTTCAGTGCTGATGTAGTGTTCGCACTCGGTGCCTCCACAAATCAGCCATCCCCAAACGCGATCGTTGGGCAAACCGCGTTCTCCAACCATTAGCGTGTTCGACGCACCGTCTTTCAAATGCTTGAAACGCGTGCTGCTGAGGCTATAGAGCATTCCGTTGCCCGTCGTTGTTCCAGCGCAACCGAAGTCTCGGTTGCCGCTGACTCCCAAATAGTTTCCTGGATACAAGTCGCCACAAGGGTAAGCATTGGGGCTGCCGTGATTCAGGATAACGCCTGATTGCGGATCGGTCGGACACATCAATACGCGGAACGGCTGTGAGGTCGGGTCGGCCACTGGCGGAGTCGCATTTTGCATAGCGAGGACTTCGGCGCAGCAGCTTGGGTTATCGAAATCGATGATGTTGTAAACGGGTGCAAGATCGAGTTGCGGTAGCATGTAGGTGATATAACCCCAAGCCCCCGCGCCGCTTTGAAGGCCACTTCCCATCGGAAACACTGTGTGTGTTTCGTGATAGTTCTGCAGCGCCAAGCCGATCTGTTTCAAGTTGTTCTTGCACTGCGACCGCCGAGCTGCCTCGCGCGCTTGCTGAACGGCGGGCAACAAGAGTGCGATCAAGACAGAAATGATCGCGATCACCACCAGCAACTCGATCAGAGTAAAACCGCGCTTTCGCCGACATCTGCCCATTTGATTACTCGCTGATACTCTCAAAAAGTAAAGCGACGGCCAGTTGATTGGTTCTGGTTTACAATCCTCATCACAACGCGACCGCCGACCTACTATTCTAGCGTAAAGTCGTTTCGCAGCGAGCTATCTTCGGAAAGATTCACGCTGAACTTCCAGGCATTGCCTGATCGCGAGCTAGACGAATGCTCGGCCGGCGCTGGCTCGGTTTGCTTCGCAGGATCATCTTCATCCTCATCAGCATCCGGATCCTCGTAGACCGGAATTGATCCTGCCGTGCTATCTAGCTCACCATCTTTTTGGCTAGCCTTTTGCTTGAGCATCGCTTGTGTTTTGGGCGGAATGAAAGTGATGATCACTTGGTTCTCCCCCGCAACAGGGCCATCTTCCGCTGTAAACTCATAGCGTCCACTTGAGACCGGAGCGCTTGCCGATGGCCCCTCGTTGCCATCCGACGGCAAGAATGTAATCGATCCCTGTGGGATCTCTTGCTCGTTCCACTCGATCTTTCCGTAAGCGGCTAAGCGTTGCGGTCCATCGTCGCCGCAACCGACACAAACCAGCATGGTGAGGCCCAGCAGCGACATCTGGAGATTCTTGACGCTCATTCTGAATACTCCAACGGCGACACTTTGGCATCTGGAGTGACAACGAAAATTGCCGGAGCTTTCGGGCTAGCCTTCTTTGTACGAGAGTCAACAACGATCAGGTTTTCACCACTCCAACTGATGCCGACTGGATTCACGAA